>CAJCHR010000042.1 GCA_903970225.1 Actinobacteria bacterium 21-64-8
TGACGGGCGCGGTGAGCCTCGTGCTGCTCGCGATCGCACCGTTCGCCGGGGGTGCCGCCGTCAGGGCCGCACGGGGCTGAGATCGCGCGGGGGCCGCAAAGCCTGCCCGACGAAACTCAGTAAGGCGGCTTGTGCAGCCCCTGCGGGCTCGCCGTGAAAATCTCGCAGCCGTCCTCGGTGATCCCGATCGAGTGCTCGAACTGCGCCGAGAGCGAACGGTCGCGCGTGACCGCCGTCCAGCCGTCCTCGAGCAGCTTTACCGGGGGACGGCCGAGGTTGATCATCGGCTCGATCGTGAAAAACATGCCCGGCTTGAGCACGGGCCCGGTGCCGGCGCGCGCGGCGTGGACCACTTCGGGGGCGTCATGGAACAGGCGACCGACACCGTGCCCGCAGAACTCACGGACCACGCCGTAGCGCTGCGACTCCGCGTGGCGCTGGATCGCGGCGCCAATGTCGCCGATGCGGTTGCCCGGCTTGGCCTGCGCGATGCCGAGCATCAGGCATTCGTACGTCACGTCGACCAGCTTGCGCGCCTTCAGCGGCACATCGCCGACGAGGTACATCCGGCTCGAATCGCCGTGCCAGCCGTCCAGCAGCGGCGTGACGTCGATGTTGACGATGTCGCCGTCCTTGAGCGTCTTTTCGGACGGGATGCCGTGGCACACGACGTGATTGATCGAGATGCAGCTGCTGTGCGCATAGCCGCGATAGCCGAGCGTGGCGGGCACCGCACCGCCCTCGATCGTCAGCTGGCGCACGACGTCGTCGAGGGTCGCGGTGGTGACGCCCGGCTTCACCAGCGGCGCGAGCGCATCGAGGATCTCGGCGGCGAGCTTGCCGGCGCGGCGCATGCCTTCGAACCCCTCGGGCCCATGGAGCTTGATGGTCCCGTCGCGCAGGATCACGTCGCTATCGGTGACGGTCTGATACTGATTCATGACGCCCAGATAAGCGATCTTGCGCGCAATTGCGAGACTGCGCCTAACCTGCGGCGAAGGCTCCGCGGTACTGCGGCTTGACCGCGCTCAGGATCGCGGGCGTGACCGGGATCGTCACTTCGTACGATCCTTCGGCGTAAGGGCCGGCGGCATAAGGGCCGATCAGGAAGCCGATCCGGGTGAAGCTGCGGCCATTGGCGGAGCCCAGGATCACGGTGGCATCCTTGACCGGATCGATGCATTTGACGAATTCGGGGATGTCGTTGCTCCACACTTCGCCGCCGCGCTTGGCCTTGCGCGCGGCGGCGAGCCCGTCGCAGAACGGCGCCTTCACCGCTGATGCGAATGCGGCGGTCGACGTGAACAGCGCGATCGGCTGGCGCCGGGCTTTGGCGGCCTTGTCCCACAGCAGCGTATCGAAGCCGGTGTTGCCGTGCGCGCCGCCGGAATAGGCGTAGAACTGCGACGAGAGCGACAGCCATCCCGGCAGATTGGTGACGACCTTCCAGGTCGTGTCGCTGCTGTGCGGACGGTACGGGTAGTCGCTCTTCTTCGCTTCGCGCTGGTCCTGCGTGGACTCGCGGATCAGGCCGGCGCGGGTTTTGGCGAGATCGCGCTCGAGGATCGCCTTCACCGGCGGCAGCGCCGCAGCCTGCGCCGGGTAGGCATAGCCGAACTCGTAAAGCGCCGTCTTGACCTTGACCGAGCGCGCGGGGGCCGGCGCAGCGATCGCCGCCACCGGAAGCGCGAGCATCGCCGCGATCGTGAGACGCTTGATACGGGCCTTACTCATCCGCGAATTTTCCTTTTGCCGCATGGGCCTTGTGCCTAGATGAAGCCGATGTCCGAAAAGACCGACCTGATCCAGCCCGATCGCGGCCAGAGCGCCGCCCTCATCCACCTCGTCGACAAGCCCGGGTTCGACGCTTTCGTTAAATCGCTTTCGCCGCCGCAACGTTCCGCTCTGACCGCGCAGCGCTTCAAGGGCGAGGCGTCCTCGCACGCGATCATCCCCGATGGCGACGGCTGGGCGGCGGTCGGCGGCGTGGCCGATGCGGCGAGCCTGTCGAGCTGGTGCCTCGCCAAACTGGCCGAGACGCTGCCCGCCGGCCCGTACCGGCTCGCCGGCGGAGCCGAGGCCGGGCGCGCGATGCTCGGCTGGGTCACCGGGCAGTACCGGTTCGATCGCTACAAATCCGATGCCTTTCCGGAAGGCGCGCGCGTGCTGCTGACCGCGCAGGTCAAGGCGGCCGCGCCGATCCTTGCCGAAGCGGCGGCGACCGCGCTGGTGCGCGATCTGGTCAACACGCCGGCCGAGGACATGGGCCCGGCCGATCTCGAAGCCGTGGCCGAGGGGCTGGCCAAGCGCTTCTCCGCGACCTTGCGCGTCACCCGCGGCGATGCGCTCGAGCGCGAGTTCCCGATGGTGCACATGGTGGGCCGCGCCGCCGCGCGCAGCCATGCGCCGCGGATGATCGAGCTCGAATGGGGCGATCCGGCGCACCCGCGCCTTGCGGTGGTCGGCAAGGGCGTGTGCTTCGATTCGGGTGGACTCGATATCAAGCCGTCCTCGGGCATGCTGCTGATGAAGAAGGACATGGGCGGCGCCGCGCATGCGCTGGCACTGGCGCAGCTGATCATGGGCGGCGCCTTGCCGGTGCGGCTGCATTTGCTGGTGCCGGCGGTGGAGAATGCGATTGCCGGAAACGCCTTCCGCCCGGGCGACGTGCTCAAGACGCGGCTGGGCATCACCGTCGAGATCGGCAACACCGACGCCGAAGGGCGGCTGGTGCTGGGCGATGCGCTGACCCGTGCGGGCGAGGACAAGCCCGAGCTGATCGTCGATTTCGCCACGCTGACCGGCGCGGCGCGCTCGGCGCTGGGGCCGGACCTGCCCGCGCTGTTCACGCGCCGCGACGAGACGGCGGCCGCGCTGATTGAGGCGGGCCTCGCACAGGACGACCCCTCGTGGCGCCTGCCGCTGCACGATGCCTACCGCGAATGGCTGAAATCGGACGTCGCCGACATCAACAACAGCCACACCAACGCATTCGCCGGCGCGAGCGTGGCGGCGCTGTTCCTCGACCGCTTCGTGCCCGAGGGCACCGACTGGGCGCACTTCGATACGTTCGCCTGGCGGCCGGTGTCCAAGCCGGGCCGGCCCAGGGGCGGCGACGCGCTGGGCCTGCGCGCGACCTGGCATATGCTGCTGAGACGGTTCGGGGGATGAGGATCGCGAACGTGAACGTAAACGTGACGAAATGAGATCGATCCACAAAGGACATGCCATGACCCTCCTGCGCATCGTCGTCTCGACGGCCATTGCCGCCTCCATCGCGGGCACCGCATCCGCCGCGCCTCCCGCGCCGGTCGATCCGCGCGATCCGGCTGATCCGTTCATCTGGCTCGAGGATGTCGACGCCAAGCGGTCGATGGACTGGGTCGATGTCCACAACGCCGCAAGTGAGAAACGGCTGGAGGCGGACCCGCGCTACGGCACGTTCTATGACCAGGCGCTGGCCATAGCAGGCGCCGCGGATCGCATTCCCTATCCCGAGCAGGTCCACGGCGAGATCTACAACTTCTGGCATGACGAGCAGCATTTGCGCGGCATCTGGCGCAAGACCTCGCTCGCCGATTACCGCACCCCCGCGCCGCACTGGCAGACCGTGCTCGACATCGATGCGCTGGGCAAAGCCGAAGGCAAGAGCTGGGTCTACAAGGGCGCGAGTTGCCTGCCGCCCGAGGAGCGGCTGTGCCTGGTCCAGTTGTCGGACGGCGGCGAGGATGCGGTCGAAGTCCGCGAATTCGATCTTGCGACCGGACAGTTCGTCAGCGGCGGCTTCCACTTGCCGCATGCCAAGCAGGACGTCGCCTGGGAAGACGCCGACCACCTGCTGATCGCCACCGAGTGGACGCCCGGCGACGTTACGAGTTCCAGCTACCCCTACATCGTCAAGCGCCTGACGCGCGGCCAGCCGCTGGCGAGCGCGGTCGAGATCAAGCGCGGCGACAAAAGCGACGTCGGTGTCAGCCCGACCTCGCTGTTCGACGGGCAGGGCAACCGGCTGACGCTGATCGTTCGCTCGATCGATTTCTTCCATCAGCAGTATTTCGTGGTCACGCCCGCCGGCGTGCAGCCGCTGGCGATCCCGCCGAAAGTCGGCATTGCCGACCTGATCGACGGCCGCGTGATCTTCACGCTCAAGGAGCCGTGGGCAGGTCTCCCGACCGGCAGCGTTGCCGAAATGCCGCTTGCCGATCTCATGGCGCATCCCGATCACCTGACGCCGCGCGCGGTGTGGCAGCCCGGCGCGCGCGAGGCGTTCGACAGCGTGAGTTCGACGAAGAACCGCCTGCTGCTGTCGATCCTCGACAACGTCAACGGGCGCCTGCTCGCGTTGACGCCGATCCCCGGCGGCGGCTGGACCACCATGGCGCTGCCACTGCCCGAAAAGCTCGCGCTCGGCGTGGTCTCGACCGACAGCCACGGCGATCATGCCTTCGCGACGGCGGCCGGCTTCACCACGCCCAACGCACTCTATGACCTCGACGCGGCAGGTGGCACTGCCGAGAAAGTCCGCAGCCTGCCCGCAAGGTTCGACGCGGCCGGGCTGGTCGTCGAGCAGCTCGAAGCCACATCGGCGGATGGCACCAAGGTTCCGTACTTCCTCGTCCACAAGCAGGGCCTGCCGCGCAGCGGGG
>CAJCHR010000043.1 GCA_903970225.1 Actinobacteria bacterium 21-64-8
ATCTCCGACGGCACGGCGGTGCAGAAGGTGTTCGCCCGGCTGGCGACCACGCCGGGCGAGCCGCCGCTGTCCGCGCGGCTCCCGGCCGCCGAGCGCGGGAAGCTCGATGCCGCGCTGGCCAAGGCGCGCATGAAGGACGGCGACTTCGGCGATGTCGAGACGTGGGCGGCGGCGATGATGCTCGCGCGTGCCGACATGCCGGGCGTGGAGAACGGCATCGACCGCGCGGTGATCGCCGCGGCCGGTGATCGCCCGGTCGAGGAACTGGAAGGCGCCGAAGCGCAGCTGGCGATCTTCGACCGGCTGCCCGAGTCCGCCCAGCGCGCGCTGCTCAAGGCCGTGGTCGACGACGAGGGCGCGCTCGCCGAGGAAGGCCCGGATCTCGCGCGGGCATGGCGCCGCGGCGACATGCAGACGATCGCGCGCGAGACGCAGGGCGGGTTCCTGACCGATCCGGCGTTGCGCGCCGCGCTGTTCACCGGCCGCAACCGCGCCTGGACCTGGCAGATCGCCGCGATGCTGCAGAAGGGCCGGCACCCGTTCGTCGCCGTGGGCGCCGCGCACATGGCCGGACCCGAGGGCCTGCCCGCGATGCTGATCGCGCAAGGGTTCACGGTGATAAGGGTGGAATAACTCCCGGAGGAAGCCCGAGTCCGTCCGGCCAGGCCTCTCGTCACCCTGAACTTGTTTCACCTACGGTGACTGACGTTCCAGGGTCCATTCCTTCTCACGCGCAGTTTTGCCGTCGACGCGCCACCGTAGCCGTTGGGCGCCCTTGGGTTTCACCTCATGGTACAGAACGCGCGGCACGATGGATGCTGAAACGAGTTCAGCATGACGAAGTGCTTCGTCTGTGTCCGGCACGCCGGCGCGTGGGACTCTTCTTGCTTTCCCGCCCTCTTTCCCCTACCCGCGCCCGCTTCCCGCCGTGGTCATCCCTGGAGGCGTGACGGGAACTCGAACCATTCTCCAATTCGAAAGGCAAGATCATGAGCGATACGTTGACCCTGCCGGCCGAGACGCGCGACCGGGCTGGCAAGGGAGCCTCCCGGGCACTGCGTCGCGAAGGCCGTGTCCCCGCCGTCGTCTACGGCGGCAAGGAAGAACCCGTGAGCATCCACCTCGAAGAGAAGGAACTGCGCCGCCAGCTCGGCACCGGTCACTTCTTCAACTCGGTCGTTGAGATCGAAGTCGGGGGCAAGACGCTCAAGACGATCCCCAAGGACGTCGCGTTCCATCCGGTCAACGAGCGTCCGCTCCATGTCGACTTCCTGCGCCTTGCCGAGCATGCGACGATCCACGTCAACGTGCCCGTCGTGTTCAAGAACGAAGAGGCCTCGCCCGGCATCAAGAAGGGCGGCGTGCTCAACATCGTGGCGCACACGATCGACATCGTCGTCGACGCCGATTCGATCCCCGATGAGATCGTGATCGACCTGACCGGCCTCGACGTGGGCGATGCGATCCACATCCACGACGTGACCCTGCCCGCCGGCGCCACCGCGGCGCATGCCGACCGTGACGATGCGATCGCCACGATCGTCGCCCCGTCGGCGCTCAAGAGCAGCGATGGCGAGGCCGAAGAGGCAACGCCGGAGGCGTAAACCACGAAGGCCCCTCCCCTTCAGGGGAGGGGTTGGTGTGGGGGTGCTCCCCACCAAACAGCGCTTGATCGGGAGAGCCCCCACCCCCGGCCCCTCCCCTGAAGGGGAGGGGAGCGCATGCAGCTCTGGGTCGGTCTCGGCAATCCCGGTCCGCAATATGCGATGCACCGGCACAACGTCGGCTTCATGGCCGCCGATACGATCGCCGACGTCCACGGCTTTGCGCCCTCGCAGAAGAAATTCTCCGGCTGGCTGCAGGAAGGCCGAGTCGGCCCTGAGAAGATCCTGCTGCTCAAGCCCGCCACCTTCATGAACGAGAGCGGCCGCGCGGTCAGCGAGGCGATGCGCTTCTACAAGCTCGAACCGCACGCGCTGACCGTGTTCCACGACGAGCTCGATCTCGCCCCGTTCAAGGTCAAGGTGAAGCGCGGCGGCGGCACCGCCGGGCACAACGGCCTGCGCTCGATCGACCAGCACATCGGCCCCGACTTCCGCCGCATCCGGCTCGGCATCGGCCACCCGGGACACAAGGACCGCGTGCTCGGCTACGTCCTGGGCAACTATGCGAAGGCCGAGATCGACCCGCTGACCGACATGCTCGGCGCGCTCGCGGCGGAGGCGGAATGGCTCGCCAAGGATGACGACGTTCGCTTCATGAACGATGTCGCGCTACGCCTGACCGCGTGAGCAAACCGCAAAACCCCTACCCACCCGCCTGGACGCTCGCAGCGTCGATCCTTGCTTCGAGCATGGCGTTCGTCGACGGATCGGTGACCAGCGTCGCGCTGCCTGCGATCCGCGCCGACCTCTCCGCGAGCGCGGGATCGCTGCAATGGGTGGTCAACGCCTATCTGCTGCCGCTGAGCGCCCTGCTGCTGCTCGGCGGCGCCGCGGGGGACCGGTTCGGGCGGCGGCGGATGTTCCTGATCGGGGTTGCCGGATTCTTCGTGTCGTCGCTGGCCTGCGCGCTTTCCGGCTCGCTGGCGCTGCTGCTCACCGCGCGCTTCGTGCAGGGCGTGGCGGCGGCGATGCTGATGCCCAACAGCCTTGCGCTGCTGGGCTCGGCGTATGCGGGCGAGGAGCGGGGCCGCGCGATCGGCACATGGGCCGCGGCGGGCGCGATCACCGCCGCGGTCGGGCCTCTGCTGGGCGGCTGGCTGATCGGCGCGGTCGGCTGGCGCGCGATCTTCTATATCAACCTGCCGCTGGCCGCCGGCGCCTTCGCGCTCGGCTGGTGGCGCGTGCCCGAGTCGCTGCCCGGCAAGGACCGGCTCGACTGGCTCGGCGTCGGGATCGCCACCCTCGCGCTCGCGGCGGTGACCTGGGGACTGACGGAGTTGAGTTCGGCCCATCCGCTGCTCATTCCGGGGCTGGCGGTGTTTGGCGCGGGGCTGGCCGCGCTCGGCCTGTTCGTATTGGTCGAACACCGCGCGGGGCCGCACGCCTCGATGCCGCTGAGCCTGTTCGCGACGATGAGCTTCGGCGGGCTGAGCCTGCTCACCTTTCTGCTTTACGGCGCGCTCGGGGCGACACTGGTGCTGATCCCCTACCTGCTGATCGAGGGCCGCGGCTACAGCCCGCTGCTCGCCGGCGCGGCGCTGCTGCCGATCCCGGTGATCCTGGGCGGCGCCTCGCGCTTCATGGGGGCGTTCGCGATGCGGATCGGCCCGCGCTGGCCGCTCGGCATCGGGCCGCTGGTGGTCGCCGCCGGCTTCGTCCTCGCCGCGCGCGCGGCGCCCGGCGCCTCGTACTGGACGACGCTGTTCCCCGCGCTGATCGTGGTCGCGATCGGCATGGCGGGCGCGGTGGCGCCGCTGACCAACGCGGTGATGGCCTCGGTCGACGAGCGCCACGTCGGCACCGCCAACGGCTTCAACAGCGCCATCGCCCGCACCGGCGGCCTGATCGCGACCGCGCTGCTGGGCTCGGTGCTCGGCGCGAAGGGCGCGGCGCTGGAGAGCGCGTTCGACGTCGCGGTGCTGGTCGCGGCCGGCGCGGCGGCGCTGGCGGGGGTCAGCGCACTGCTGATGCTGCGCCCCCACGAGATCGCGAGCGCGGCGGCGGAGTAAGGCCGCTCAGGGTTTCGCCTCTACCGGAGCCTGCGCGGGTGCCGGAGCTGCCGGCGCCGCGGGTGCCGCCGCTTTGGGAACACCCGTGCCCGCAGGACTCGCGGCCGCGATCGCGTCGATATCGATCCAGCCGATCAATGAAGTCGTCGACGTCGTCCACGCACCGGTGGGATCACCGAACTGGACTCGCAGGTCGGTCAGGCAGACGAAGAGCTTCGTGGTCTTGGAGGCGGTGCCGCCTCCGTCGATCGTATGCCACTCCTCCCACACCTCTTCGGGCTTGTCCGGGCGGCTGGGCGCGGGCTTGGCCCAGTCGAACACGGCGATGTGCTTGAACGAGCCTTTCGCCAGGGTGACGGTGGTCTCCTTCTTCACTCCGTAAGCCTGCGCCGAGCCCGCGCCGAGCAGGATATATTCGCCGCGCTTGGGATGGCTGGTCAGCGGCGCGGTGGCGCGCACGATCGCATCGTCATGCGTGTTGAGCACCGCCAGCGCATCCTCGCGCTTTTCGAGCTTGGCGCCCAGCTTGGCCTTTTCGCGGGCGAGCGCATCGATCGCGATGTTGAGCTGCTTGATCGTCTGCTCGGCGCCGACGATCGATTGCTGGACGCCCTTGAGCTGCTGGTCGATGGCCTTGTCGCCGGCTTTGTCGCCCGTCTTGCTCGCGGTCAGCGCGTCGCGCGCTTCCTCGAACTTCGCCTTGGCGGCCTGCGCGGCCGCGACACGCGAATCGAGACCGGGTTGGACCCGCCCCTGACGATCGACGCTGTCGGCGAGCGGCTTGTCGTAACTCTTGATCGCACCCTTGTAGACGTCGATCTCCGACTGAAGGCCGAATTCCTGGTTCAGGATCTTGAGCGCGTCCGAGAGCGCGCGCCCGGCCTGCTGCGATTCCTTGGTCGTCCTGCCCAGCGCCGCCGACCGCGCCTTGGCTGCATCGGAAAAGGTCTGGCCCGCGAATTCGATGCAGGTGGTGAAATTCTTGATCGGCGTCTTGGTCGGAACCATCTTCTCCACCTCGACGCCGTTCTCGGTGACCTTCTGCAGTTCGGGGTAGCCCTCCTGGATCTTCTTGATGTCGTCGGCGGAAACGATCGTCGTTCCGGCGGTATTGCGCCCCTGCGCCGCATCGATGATCGACTGGCGCATCTTGTCGCCCTCGCTCTGCGGCGCATCGGCCTTTGCGTCCGCCGCAGCGGGGGCAGGCGCAGGGGCGGGCGCGGCGGGCGGCTGGTCGCGCTGGATGGCCGGTCCTGACGCACCGCCTCCACCGCCCGGACCCCGCGCGAGGAGAGCCTGCGCAGGGCGATCGGCAGCCACGGCGTTCGCAACGCTGTCGGCATGGCGCTCATAGGCGTCGCCGGCTTGCCCGATGCCGCTGTCGAGCGAAACGCCGCGCCGCTGCTGCACGACGTGCGTGAGTTCGTGCGCGAGCAGCCGCGATCCCGCGCTGCTCGTCGGCGCATACTCTCCAGAGGCGAAGGCGATGTGCTGCCCTATCGTGAACGCGCGCGCCTCGACCGCTTGCGCCGCCCGCGCGGCGTCACCGTCGGCGTGCACGCGCACCGAGGAGAAGTCCTGCCCAAGCCGCGACTCGAAATGCGCCCGCGTGGCCGCTTCAAGCGGCTGACCGGGCGAGCGCACCGCTTCGTGTGCGATCGATGCGCCCGCATCGCGGGCCCGCAGCATGGCCTGATTGCCGACCGGACGCCGGGACTGAGAGGCCGTGTTGTGATCGGGGCTTCGACTTGCGCCTGACCGGCCGTTTGTCTTGGATTGCAGAACCGTCCCTGGTTTGCCTGCCGAAGTCCTCATGAGCCTCACCCAGCTTGTTCTTCTTGCCGTCCGTTTCTCTACGAATAGTATCGTTATCACAATTCATTTTCTACAGGCGCGTCAACGCAGCCGCCATTGCCGCGGCGCCGGATGCCGGTGCGGCGTCATCTTGTAATCGGGTAATCGGGTAATCGGATAACCTGACCGACTAAGTCGCGAGAGGAATGTCGTCCCGGCCCGAACAGGGCATCGTCATCGAGAATTTCGTTTGCCCGCCCGTTGACGAGACCTCGATCTTCCCGTCGTGCGCGGACGCGATCTCCTGGGCGATGTAGAGTCCCAGACCCAGACCCTGGTGGCTGCTATCGTCCTGGCGCTCGTGAAAAGGCTCGAAGATGGTCGCGAGCCTGTCG
>CAJCHR010000044.1 GCA_903970225.1 Actinobacteria bacterium 21-64-8
AAGCCTGCAAGCCGCAAGCGCTAATCCCCTTGCGGCAACCTCCCGCGCCCCGCCGCAACCGCCGCCTCCAGACCCTTGCGCACGCTGTCGGGCAGTCTGGTGATGTCGATCGGAAAGCCGTGCATCAGCATGTTCTGCAAGTGCCCGATCTGGTGGTTCGCGAACGCCGCCGCCATCGCCGCCTTGCGGCCCATCGCATCCTCGGCAGCGTTGCACGAGGCCTTGATCAGCTTGAGCGTGAACCGGTCCGTCCGCGCGATCTCCTCGGCCAGCGCCAGCGCGCGGGTCCCAAGCTCGGCGCGCGGCACCACCTCGTTTACCATTCCCGCCGCCAGCGCACCTTGCGCCGAGAGCCAGCCGCCGGTGAACAGGAACTGCTTGGCCCGCCGCACGCCCAGCTCGAACGGATGCGCGAAGAACTCGACCCCCGGCACGCCCATGTCGGAGCCGGTGTTGTCGCGGAACCGGGCGTCATCGGCGGCGACGATGATGTCGGCGGCCCACATCAGCATCAGTCCGCCCGAGATCACGCCGCCCTGCACCGCCGCGAGCACCGGTTTGGGCGCATTGCGCCAACGCTCGGTCATCTCGAGATAGACCTCGCGCTCGCGGGTATAGAGCCCCTCCCAGCCCGCGCCGCCGTACTCGCCCCAAAGCGTCACGCGCTCGCCGGGTTCGCCCGCAGGCGGTTCGCGCATCGAGAGGTCATGCCCGGCGCTGAAGTTATCGCCCTCGGCCGCGAGCACGATCACGCTGACGCTCTCGTCGTCGCACGCGCGCCGCAGCGCCGCGTCGAGCTCGTACGTCATCCGCGTGCCTTGCGCGTTGCGCTTGGCCGCGCGGTCGAGCACGATCCGCGCGACTTTGGGCGCGGGCGTCTCGTAGCGCACTTGCGGCGCGGCTTCGCTGTCCGCCATGTCCCTCTCCCATGCGGCTATCGGTGGCCGCCTGGAAACCGAGGATAACGCACCGCCGCGCCCCGGCAAGAGCGCTGCGTCGGTCGCGCGGGATCAATCGCGCGGGATCAACCAGCGCACCCCGCCGCTGTAGCTCCCCGAAACCGCCGCGCCGCTGCCATCGCGCGCCGGAGCGAACCGCGCGCGGCGGGAAACGATGCTGCACGTCGCTGCATCGAGCCCCGCAAACCCGGTCGAGGCGATGATCGTGCAGCCGCTGACCCGCCCGTCAGCGCCGATTTCCAGCCGGAACCGCGCCGCGCCTTCATGCCCGGCGCGCAGCTCGGACGCAGGGTAATCGTTGTCCGAAAGCCAGCGCACAGGATCGCCGATCGCCCGCGCGCCAAGCGGCGCGAACGCAGGCTTGGGCGAGGGCTGCGGGGTCGGGGCAACGCTCGCCCCGGGGCTCGGGTCGGTAGACGTCGGTCCGGTCGGAAAAGGATCGATCGGTACCGGATCCGCAGGACGAGGCGGCAGGTCCGCGATGTGGCTCGGGGTGATCGCCCGGTGGTGCGTCTGGGAATGAACCGGCGGCCTGGGCGGCATCGTCGGCAGCGGCCACTCCTTGGGCTGATTGCTGGCGGTGAAGACATCGGGCATCCGCGGCACGTACCGGACCGCAAGTCCGGAAACCACGGCCCACGCCAGAAGCCCCTGAACCGCCAGCACACCTCCGACGACGCAGGCCCGCTGCCGGCCCGCGCCCACTTGTTGATACGCCATGATGTGGTCCTCTCCACGCCCGCCGGGCCTTCGCCGGTCAGGCAGGGAGATATTATCACATTCGTTTCATCTGAAAAGAAAATGTTACTAAGCAATACAACCATCGCCAAGGTGAGCGCCTTGCCGGCGCGCCACCGATGGACGCATTGGCCCTTGCAACCACGCACCCACCCCGGTAAACGCGCGCCCTGCCCGCAGGTCAGCATGAGGGTATGCCGCTTTAGCTCAGCCGGTAGAGCACATCATTCGTAATGATGGGGTCAGGTGTTCGAGTCACCTAAGCGGCACCATCCCTTTCCCAGAGGGATGGTTTTCCAGATCATCGGCAGTTTCCCGTGCTTCCTTGTGCCGCCGAGGCGCATGGTGAGGGTGCAAGAAGACCTCTATGGGACTGCTCGTGAGGCACATCCGGCATCACCCGACAGGCAGGAAACCTACCGCCGTCAAATCCCAAATGACCTCGGAACGTACGCCGGTCATACCCAATATCGCGTTTCGCCTGGCTTCACTGCCAATCCCGGCTCGGTGGCGGGTGGGCCGCTGCCCACGCTGAGTGCGAAAGAACCGTCCGCAACGCCTTCGCGGAACGGGCTGACAATGTGCGGGTGTAGGGCCGGGAGTGCCGCTTCGTGACGTCGACTGCCGAAACGCACGCGATGAAAAAGCAACCAGACCGGCCTTTGCCCCAGGCACCGTGTACCGTTCGTCTGCTATCGGGTGACGATGGCAGCGCATGACTGACAAGACACATCACGCCGAGAGCCGGATGCGGTGGCAACGTGGCGGCGTCGCGGCGTTCCTGCTGATCGCCGCGATCGCACTCACAGGGGTGCTCGGATGGAAGAAATTCGGAACGCCGTCCGAACGGCGGGATGACCTGTGGCGTGTCGTTCACGTTGTCTGCGCTTCGGACCAGCGCGTCCTCAAACGTCCCTCGCCCTGCATCGAAGTGGACCGGACGAACGGGTTCGCCGTGGTTCCCGGGGGACTCCGCTCCGACGAGATCCTGCTCGTTCCGACCCGGCGGATCGTGGGCATCGAAGACCCGACGCTGCTCGATCCGGACACGCCCAATTACTGGGCGTTCGCGTGGAATGCGCGGCATTATCTGTTGAAGGGCGTGCGGACCATTCCCGACGACTGGGTCGGGCTGGCGGTCAATTCCGCGTTCGCCCGGACTCAGGACCAGCTTCACATCCATATCGACTGCGTGAAACCGGCTGTCCGGGAGGCGCTGAATGCGCGTCCGCCGGGTCCCGGGCGTTGGAGCAGCTTCGCGCCCGAGCCGGGTCATAGCTATGAGGCCACGCGCATTTCCGCCGCGCAGCTGCACGCGGTGTCCCCGTTCAGGATGATCGCCGATGCGATCGGCCAGGACCCCGGCGCCCTGGCACAGCAGACCGTGGTGCTCGTGGGAGCGCCGCCTTCGAGCGATGGTCCCGCACTCTATCTGCTGCGCCAGGCGTACCACTCGGAAGCCCGTGCGACCGGCCACGGCGAAGAACTGCTCGATCATTCCTGCGCGGGCCCACGAGGCCGCAATGTTGCCGCGCAGCATCAAGGGGGTGCGCAAGCGACAACGGGACGCTAGGAAGGCTGGGTGAACGGTCCGCGCGATTTTCCCCTCTTCCTGCCCGTGGCGACCCGTTGATGGGTTCGGGCGAGTCGCTGCTTCACGATTGCTCGATCCTGCTCGGCTCGGCGCTGTTCTTCGTGCTGGTGTTCCGCCGGCTGGGTCTTGGCGCCACCTTGGGCTTCCTGGTGGCGGGCGCGGTCGTGGGACCGCAGATGCTGCACCTCGTCGGCGGCGCCAACGAGAAGATCGGCATCGCGGAACTGGGCATCACGCTGCTGCTGTTCATCGTCGGGCTCGGGCTGAACCCGTCGCGCCTGTGGCAGCTGCGGCGCGAGATCTTCGGACTGGGCCTGTTGCAGGTCGTTGCCTGCGGGATCGCGGTCACGGCCGTGATCTACTTTGTCGGCTTCAGCGCCGGGGCCGCGCTGTCGCTGGGGCTGCCGCTGGCACTGTCGTCGACCGCGCAGGTCCTGCCGATGCTGCAATCGTCGGGCCGGCTGCGATCGCCGTTCGGTGAGCGCGCGTTCGCGATCCTGCTGTTCCAGGATCTTTCGATCATCCCGCTGATCACGATCATCGCGGCGATGAGCCGCAATCCCGCCGATGCCGGCGGCCGGCCGGGCTGGCTGCTGATGCTGCTGACGATCGCGGCGATCGCGGGGCTGATCGCGCTCGGCCGTTTCGCGATCCGGCCGCTGTTCCGGCTGATCGGCAACCTGGGCGAGCGCGAGCTGTTCGTGTTCGCCGGACTGTTCACGGTGATGGCCTCGGCCGCGGTGATGGAGCTGCTGGGGCTGTCGACCGCGCTCGGCGCGTTCGTAGCGGGGGTGATGCTCGCCGATTCGCCGTACCGCCATGAGCTGGAGGCCGACGTCGAGCCGTTCCGCTCGATCCTGCTCGGCCTGTTCTTCCTGGCGGTCGGCATGATGCTCGATCTGCACGCGATCGCCGAGCGGCCGTTCTTCGTGATCGGCATCGCTGCCGCGCTGATCGCCACCAAGACCGGCGTGATCATGAGCATCGGCCTCGTGTTCAAGATGCGCTGGCGCAGCGCGCTCGCGCTCGGCCTGCTGCTGAGCCAGGGCGGCGAGTTCGGCTTCGTGCTGTTCGCTCAGGCGCGCAGCGCGTTCCTGGTGACACCCGAGGCGGCGAGCCTGTTCAGCGCGATCGTCACGCTTTCGATGGCGACCACGCCGTTCCTGATGATGGCGACCAAACGCATCCGCGAGGAGCCCGTCGGCAAGGCCGAAACGCGCGAAGAACCCCCTTCCGGAAGCGGCGCCAATGCGCTGATCGTCGGCTATGGCCGCTTCGGGCAGACCGTGGCGCAGATGCTGATCGCCAGCGACATCCCGGTGACGCTGATCGACAGCGACATCGAGATGATCGACGTCGCCCAGAGCTTCGGCGCCAAAGTCTATTTCGGCGACGGCACGCGCATGGACCTGCTGCGCCAGGCGGGCGCGGCGGAGGCGGAGCTGATCATGTTCTGTCTCGACGGTGACCAGCTCACCGCCGACTTCATCGAGGGCGTCCACGCGACCTTCCCGGCGGCGGCGATCTACATCCGCGCGTTCGATCGGCGCTCGGTGATCCGGCTGAAGCCGACCCCTGCCTTGGGGGTCGTGCGCGAGGTGATGGAATCGGCGGTCAAGATGGCGCGGATGGCGTTGGAAGAGCTCGGCAACAAGCTCGAGGATATCGACCGGGCGGAGAGCACATACCGCAGCAGCGACAGGGAACGGCTGCGCGCGCAGATCGACTCGGGCGATCTGCATGCCGGGCAGGAACGCATCATCACGCAGCTCGGGCAATTCGAAAGCAGCTAGATTTCGCGCCTTCGGACCGTCAACTTACCGCCATCTGCCAGGAGTATCCGATCGCCATGCGCCGTATCGCCCCCTTGCTCGTCCCGCTCCTTATTGCACTCTGCGCCGCGCCGATCGCCTCGGCCCGGCAACACGCGCGGCGGCCCGCGTCCGCCGCGCCGATCACCATCGGCGTGCTGGCGATCAACGATTTCCACGGCAACCTCGAGCCGCCGCACCAGTCGGTCGTCGCGCCCGACGGCAAGGGCGGCACCGTGCAGGTTCCCGCGGGCGGCGCGGCGTGGCTGGCAAGCGCGCTCGACCAATTGCGGGCGAAATACACGAACACGCTGACGGTCTCCGCAGGCGACCTGATCGGCGGCAGTTCGGTGACCTCGGCGCTGTTCCTCGACGAGCCTTCGGTGGAATTCGCCAACAAGATCGGCATCGAGTTCAAC
>CAJCHR010000045.1 GCA_903970225.1 Actinobacteria bacterium 21-64-8
CCATCGCCGCAGACCGATGGGGTCGTTCCAGCCGTGGGCCGACGGCAAAGCCTCTGCCCGGTTCGAAATGTCCCCGAACCGGGCAGTTTTTTGTGTGCCCCCGCCGCTATCCAGATGTCATCGATACCCAAACGAAAGGGCGGCTCCTCGCGGAGCCGCCCTTCGTGTTTGCTGGTCCGGCGCGAGGCCGGACGCAAGATCACTTGATCTCGACGGTACCGCCGGCTGCTTCGACCTTGGCCTTGATCTCTTCGGCTTCAGCCTTGTTGACGCCTTCCTTGATCGCCTTGGGGGCGCTCTCGACGAGGGTCTTGGCTTCGGTCAGACCGAGCTGCGTGATCGCGCGGACTTCCTTGATCACCTGGATCTTCTTGCCGCCGTCACCGGTGAGGATGACGTCGAATTCGGTCTGCTCTTCGACAGCAGCGGCGGGCTCACCGCCGCCACCCGGGGCAGCCACGGCAACTGCGGCAGCGGCGGAAACGCCCCATGCCTCTTCGAGTGCCTTGGCAAGGTCAGCCGCCTCGAGGACGGTAAGCTGCGACAGTTCTTCTACAAGCTTGGCGATGTCGGCCATGATGCTTCACTCCTGATGTTGTGGTCCGGCCGGGCAGAATGCCTGCGGACGGATAAAATCGATGAACGGGTCTTAAGCGGCTTCTTTTTCGGCATAAGCGGCAAAGACGCGCGCCAGCTTCGACGCCGGAGCGGTCGTGAGCTGAGCGATCTTGGTCGCGGGTGCCTGGATGAGGCCGGCAAGCTTTGCGCGCAGTTCGTTGAGCGAGGGCATCGAGGCGAGCGCCTTGATACCTTCGGGGGTCAGAACCTGCGTGCCCATCGCACCACCGACGATCTCGATCTTGTCGTTGGTCTTGGCGAAGTCGACGACGACCTTGGCGGCGGCAATCGGATCGACCGAGGTCGCCAGAGCCGTCGGCCCGGTGAGCAAGTCACCGATCTCCGCATACTTCGTGTCTGCGATGGCAAGCTTGGCAAGACTGTTCTTCGCAACCTTGTAGGCCGCGCCCGCTTCACGAATCTTCGTGCGCAAGGCGGTGGACTGGGCCACCGTCATGCCGAGATTGCGGGTGACAACCACCACGCCGACCTCGTTGAAGACCGCGCTCAGCGATGCGACCGATTCGGCTTTCTGCGAACGATCCATGCCTTACTCCTTCACTATGGCCGCCCAGGGTTGCCAAACTGGCGAACCCACAAGCGACCGGCTACGATGCATTCCGGCAAGCCGAAACGCGCGAGTCCATTGATGGGGAAGGAGTGCGCCGTAAGACGCATCAAGGCATCGCACCATGGGAGCGAGCCCTAGGGGACAAGTCCCCAAATCTCTGTCCCCGCCTAGGCTGGAAATTAAGAGGGAAACCCTCACCAGCTGTCTCGGACGGATGATCGGCAAACTGCCGGTCGGAGCAGGCCCCTGGGCCGGAGCCCGCGTAAAGTCAAGCCTGTCGAAGCGACAGCATCCATCGTACGCGTCATTGTCTCACCAAAGCCCGGCTGTTATCGTAGCCCACTACAGGAGGATCTCGCCGATGACGCGACGTTTGGGCGCCGCGCAGCGAGGCAAGCTTTTTGTGAACGCGATCCGCCACGCCAGGGTCGCCCGATCTTTGAGGGCCATGCCGGGTTTCTTGCCATATCGATCGCTCAGGCGATCGAAGCTGCCGCTGCTGATCGACATCGAAAGCAACATAGGCATGGGTGCGATCCTGAGCTTCGCACTGCGAATCCACAGCTGGGCGGCGCGCGAAGGGATCGACGTGGCGGTCGTCTCCTCAAGCCCGCTTTACAGCGAAGGCGGCGACATTTTCGCGCGCTACTTCGAGCGTCCGGCGACAGGTACACGCCGCGCAGTGCCGCATCTGGCCCGCGAATGGATTTATCAGAACGAGCTGCCCTGGCAGGTCAGCCCTTCTGAAACATACGAGCTTTTCGGGCGGCTGTTCGTCGCCAACGCGCGATTGCTCAGTCTGCTCGATCACGCAGCGGGCGGGGCGGCACCGTTCGACTTATCGATCCATTTTCGCGCCACCGACAAATATCTAGAAACAGGTGTGGTCGATACCGAGCATGTTCTGGAGACGGCCCGGCCCTATCTCGAACAGGCATCGCGCGTATTCCTTGCGACCGACGATGCCGGATTCGCGCGGACGATCAGGCAGCGCTGGCCTAAGGTCTCCTTCATATCCTACGATCTCGGCGAGGTCGAAGCAGGAAAGGCCCGGCACTTCTCCAATCTCAGCCCGCAAGCCAAAGCGGACGAGGCGTTGGTCAACATGTTCCTTATCGCCAGGGCACCGATTTGCGTCCGGACGATGTCGTACCTGTCGTCTTTCGTTAGGGTCATCAATCCCGACATACGAACGATTACGGTCAACCGGCGGATTGATGCGAAGACACCGTTTCCCGAACTGCAGCTTCTCGAACGCGAGCTCTGACGGAGGAGACCAAAAAGGGCGGCCCCCTCGAATGAGGGAGCCGCCATGCTTGAGTCCGGCCCAAGGGGTCAGGGCCGGACTGGGATCAGGCGTCGACCGGGGAGGGGGTCCGATGTGCTTCGGCCCCGGTGGCCCGAACAGGATTCTGATACGTGCGGAAATCGAAAGGCTGCTTGGTCTCCTTCTGACGCTGCTCGCGCGCCTGAAGGATCAGCCGGGCGCGGTGGCGACGTGACTTGCCTGAAGTGAACGGGTTCTCGGCACTCGCTGCCTCATTCACCATCGCGTTCAGGAGCGCCTCGCGGGCCTCACCCGTTGAGACGGAGCCGTTGGCCGAGGTGCTTGGACGCGCGAGCGGCTCGGGCGGTTCAAGGACGAACGCGGGCTTTGAAGGAACGGTCGCCGTCGGCGTGACCGGACCAGCCCCATAAGGTTCGTAAACCTGCTCGCCTGCCTTGCGGCGACGTGCCGCAAGCAGCGCCGCGGCGCCCAGACCGAACAGAACGACTACGCCCCCGGCAACCATCCCGCTGTCACCCGGAAGCAACGGCGCCGCCTTGATGTCCCGATCAGGCTGAGGCGCATCGCCAATGCGCGAGCCCGAGTTGAACGCGTCGCGATCCGACAGTGTCTTGGCGGCGACCGGAACGGCAACACGGCTGGCGGGAACCGGCGCCACAGGAGCGGTGTTCGCCGTCGGAGCACTCGGTACGGCGGCAGTACGGGCCTGCGTCCTGACTGGAGTGGTCGCCGTTTCCTTGACCACATGGTCCTTCACCACATGGCGCTCGGTACGCGTGACACTGGCTTTCGGAGCCGCAGCGTCCGGAGCCTGCGCGACCGGTGCAGTGACGTCTGGCAGGACGATCTGCGGTGCCGGCGTGGTCAGCGGCGGCGCTTCGACAGGAGCAGGTGCCGGAGCCGAAGCAACCGCGGGCGCATCGACGAAAGGGGCCGACGCATCCTGCGCAAAGGCGGGGGTGGAACCAAGGGCCAGAACGGCAGCAATTACCGTGGTAGCCTGAAGCGAACGGAGTGTGACGTTTCTCATGCACCCAAGTTCGTCGCGGAAACTCGTGATGAAAAGACCACACTTCAGCAAAATGAGATGAGCTGACAGCGCTTCAGCGACGAAATGACTATTGTCCACATAGTAACTTGGTTTAATGTATGAAGGCTAAGGATATCGGTAAATCCGGCGTTCACCTTGCGAATACATTATCGGTATGAGTGGGAACTATTTCGCGTCTGATGAATTTATCCGCGCCATCAGCGCCCGCGCCGAATCGGGGTTGCGCTCCTTGGCCCCGGCGATGAAGAACACGAACACATCGCGCCCCTCGCCAGCCCATCCCTTCGCTCGCATCGTCCAGGAATCGAGATCGGCGCCCGGATACCCTTCCGCCTGATCGGCCGCCGAGCGCTGGAGCCGCAGATATTCGAAGCCGCCGGTGGTCTCGTCGAAGTACGGAAATTTCTCGGCGTCCGCGCGGATCACGGCGACCCCGGCCTTGCGCGCCATGTCGAAGAAGGTGGGATCGCCAAAGCTCTCGTGCCGCGCCTCGATGGCGTGGCGTAGCTTCACGCCCTTAAGCTCTGCTGGCAGGAGTGCGAGAAACGCGGCCATGTCATCGGGATCGAATTTCTTGGTGTTGGCAAGCTGCCAGTTGATCGGTCCCAGCCTGTCGCCAAGCTCGACGATGCCCTGCCCCAGGAATTTTGCGATCGATTCGCCGGCCTCGCCCAGCACCTTGCGGTTGGTGCAATAGCGCGAGGCCTTGAGCGTGAACACGAACCCTTCGGGCACCGCATCGCGCCACTTGGCGAAGCTCGCGGGCTTCTGCAGGCTGTAGTAAGTGCCGTTGACCTCGATCGCGGTCAGTTGCGTGCCCGCGTAGGCAAGCTCCCTGGCGTGAGCCAGGCCCTTCGGATAAAACGTCCCGCCGCGCCACGGCTCGTACGTCCAGCCGCCGATGCCGACGCGGATTCGGCCGCGAATTTTAGTATCGTTGCCCATGGAGGCCTCCGCGAGGTGTCATGCGAAATCGGCCGCTTTTGACGGAAATTCCGCCGATTCCAGCCACTTCGTGACTGTTTCAGAACTTCAGACTGTAGGAAAGCGCCCATGCGCGCGAGCGAGCGCAAATCCTGCCCGCTCGCAGGGAGGTGGCAGACGCGAAGCGGCTGACGGAGGGGGCGGTCGGCCGGGTGCGCCGCCGGGAAGACGTGCCGGAGGAAGCCCCCCTCCACCACGCTTCGCGCGGTCCCCCTCCCCATGAATGGGGAGGACCTAAAATCACGCGTCCATTGCGGCGAGCCGCTTGGCTTGGTCCTCTGCCAGCAGCGCGTCGATCAGCTCGGCGAGCCCCGGGCCCTCCAAAATCTCGGGCAGGCGATGCAGCGTCAGGTTGATGCGGTGATCGGTC
>CAJCHR010000046.1 GCA_903970225.1 Actinobacteria bacterium 21-64-8
TGATCAGGCACAGAAAGGCGCGCGCATCGCCGTCCGGGCAATCGAGATGCCCCGCCAGACTGACCAGCCCCTGGCGAGTCCCCGGCCGCCGGATCGGTACGACCAGCCCTTCGACCCAGCCTGCCTGCGCGGCCATCGTGATGGCTTCGGTCCCTGCCTTCGCCAGCTTGCGTTCGCGCCGAAGGTCCGACCAGGTGAACGGGTCCGACCTGCGGGTGACCTCGTCGACCATTGGATCACGCTCGATAAAGCCCGACGACATGTAGAAACGGCTCCACGCGTCGGTCCAGTCGATGATGTAGAAGGCGTTGCGATCGCGATCGGCCGTGTCGAATTCGCCGCATGCGAATGTGTCGAAGCCGAACGGCTCGATCGCGCCGCGAAACAGCGCCGCACATTCGAGCGGAGTTTCGCAGGCCTGCAGCCGCTGCGTGAATTGCCAGGTGTCAGCATCGATCGACATGCCCGTTCCCTCCCCCTCCGCCGGCCATGTTTGCCGGTCGGATGCTGCGATGGATGGCAGTTTTCGCGTGCCGAGGGAATGGCGAGGCGTATCGTGCGGGAGAAGCTAAGGCGTTGTTCTAACGGTGACCCAAAGTCCGCGATATCGCGGCCGCCTCCTCGCACACCATGTCTGCCAGCTTGGTCATCCGCTCACCGGTGCGCTGGCTTGGCGCGGCGACGATGAGCGCGCCGAGCACGGCGCCGTCCACACCGCGGATCAGTGCGGCGGTGCCGGTGACACCATCGGCGGCCTGATCGACAGTCTGGGCGAAGCCGTCACGGCGTGCGGCGGTAATGCTGGCGGTGAGCGCGGCGGCGTCGACCTCGGTACGCGCGGTGAAACGCTGAGGGGCGGCGCGGGCAAGATAGCGCGCGACCGCGACATCGTCCTGCGCGCTCAGCAGCATGCGTCCCCCGGCGGTCGCGTAAAGCGGGCGGCGGTCGCCCAGCGCCACGGAAAAGCGGACCGCGTTGCGGCACTCGACCATGTCGATGTAAGTCAATGTGCCGGCTTCGCCGCCAACCTCGCCATCGGGGATTGCGAACAGCACGGTTTCGTCCGCGCGGTCCGACAATCGGCGCATGCCTTCGCGGATCAGTTCGGCGGACGGAAAGTGGCGCCGCGCGCCGAGGATCGCGCTGCCCAGCCCGAACGCGCCCGGTCCCAACCGCCAGGCACCATCGACGGCCGCGACGAAATGCTCGTCCGCCAGCCCGCGCAGCAGCGCCGCCAGGCTGCTCTTGGGCGCGTCGATCGAGCGCGAGAGTTCCGCGAGCGACAAGGGCCGCGCACTTTCGCACAGCGCCTCGAGGATACGGATGACGCGCGTGACCGATTGCGGCGAGGAACTCGCCCGCACATCGTCGGAAAACGCATCCAGTCCCGCTATGTCAGGCGTCCATCGAGTATCCGGCGGCGCGCACGGTGCGGATCGGATCATCCTCACCATCGCGCACGACCGCCTTGCGCAGGCGGCGGATATGCACGTCCACCGTGCGCTCGTCGATGTCCGAGTCCATGCCCCAGACGCCGTCGAGGATCTGCTGGCGCGAGAGCACGCGGTTCGGGCGCTCCATGAAGTAGCGCAGCAGGCGGAATTCGGTGGGGCCCAGGTGCAGTGCGTCACCCGCGCGGCGCACGCGGTGCGAGGCGCTATCGAGCTCGAGATCGGCGATCTTGAGCGTGTCGCCCGCCAGCGAGGGCCGGCTGCGGCGAAGCAGCGCCTCGACCCGCGCCATCAGCTCGCGCGGGCTGAACGGCTTGGTCACGTAATCGTCGGCACCGGTGCGAAGGCCGCGGATGCGGTCTTCCTCCTCGCCGCGCGCGGTCAGCATCAGGATCGGGATGCGCGCGGTTTCCTTGTCCTTGCGGATCTGGCGGCAGACCTCGATGCCGGGCACCTGTTCGATCATCCAGTCGAGGATGATCGCGTCGGGCTGCTGCTCGCGCACCATCAGCAGCGCTTCCTCGCCGTCACCCGTCGTGCGTACCTGATAGCCTTCGGTCGAGAGGTTCCAGGCGAGCAGGTCGCACAAGGCGACGTCGTCTTCGACCACGAGTATCGAGGGATTCATGTGGAAAAGCGTCCTTCGGGTCCGAGCGCGACGCGCCCCGAGAAATACTGTCCGGTCGCCGCGAAATAGACCATCTCGGCGACATTGGTCGCGTGATCACCGATCCGCTCCAGGTTGCGGGCGACGAAAAGAAGCTGGGCGGCGCTGGAGATGGTGGCGGGATTTTCCATCATGTGGGTAACCAGCGCGCGGAACAGGCTGTTGTAGAAGCTATCGAGCTTTTCATCGCGATCGATCACCTCGGATGCGAGTGCAGCGTCGCGCGAGCCGTAGGCGTTGAGCACGTCGCGGACCATGCCCTGCGCGATGTCGGCCATCGCCGGGATCACCTGCAGGGGCTCGATCTTGGCGCGCAATTCGACCTCGTCGACGCGCTTGGCGATGTTCTTGGCGTAATCGCCGACCCGCTCGAGCACGCCCGAGATCTTGAGCGCGGCGATCACATCGCGCAGATCGTCGGCCATCGGGGCGCGTAGCGCGATGATTCGCACCGCGAGCCGGTCGACCTCCGCTTCGAGCGCATCGAGCCGCGGATCATTGGCGATGACCTGCTGCGCCTTCTCCTCGTCATGGCGGATCAGCGCGTCGACCGCGTCGGCGATCGCCACTTCAGCAAGACCGCCCATCTCCGAAATCAATCCGCGAAGCTGGCTGATCTCGCTCTCGAATGCCTTGACTGTATGTTCGACCATAAGCCCCTCTTCGCACCGCAATCGCCATGGACCGAATGTTCACCGCTCGATCCGCGTCCCGCATGCCGTGGTGCCGACCTGGGGATTTCACCTTACCCGACTGTTACCGCCAAGTGGAGGAAGGCTATCCACTTCGAGAGATACGCAGGGTCGGCTGTTACATGGAATGGGTGATGTGCCCCTAAGCGCAGATTGTGGCGGAAAAATTACAATGCGGTGGCAATGGCCTCCTGCCGGCGCAGCGGCAACATCATCGACGCGGTCGTACCTACACCCTGCCGGCTGGTGATGTCGAACCGCCCGCGATGGCGCTCGACGATGTGTTTGACGATCGAGAGGCCAAGGCCGGTGCCGCCCGCGGCGCGGCTGCGGCTGGCGTTGGCGCGGTAGAACCGTTCGGTTAGGCGCGGCAAATGCTCGGGCGCGATGCCTTCGCCCTCATCGCGCACGGTAATCGAAAGCCAGCCGCGCTCGGTCGCTTCGATCGAAACCGTGACCTGCCCGCCCGCGCGGCCGTACTTCAGCCCGTTGTCGATCAGGTTGCGCAGCACTTGCGCCAACTGGCCGCGGTCCCCCAGAATCTCGGCGACGTTCACGTTGCTATTGACCGCAATGTTCGTGTGATCGCGGAATTCGCCGACTGTCTCCCGCGCCAGCGCGACCATGTCGACGAGCGCCGAGGGCACCTCGTGCTTCCCCGCCTCGATCCGCGACAGGCTCATCAGGTCGGACACCAATGCCTGCATCCGCAGGGCCTCATGGCGGATGGTGGTGAGGAACCGCTCGCGCGTGGGCGCGTCCTCGCCCGCGCGCGGATCGAGCAACGTTTCGACGTAGCCAAGGATATT
The DNA here is from genome assembly GCA_903970225.1 of Actinobacteria bacterium 21-64-8. Lineage (GTDB taxonomy): Bacteria > Pseudomonadota > Alphaproteobacteria > Sphingomonadales > Sphingomonadaceae > Novosphingobium. The sequence goes on from CAJCHR010000046.1 coordinate 3,620, forward strand.
GGCGAGCGGGGTGCGCAGCTCGTGGCTGGCGTTGGCGACGAAATCGGCATGGGCGCGCGCGACGCTGACGCGTTCGGACTTGTCGTAAAGGCTGATCAGCCGCTCGCCGCTCGCAAGCACGTTGCAGACGACCTCCCAGACGCTGCCGCCGACTGAAAGGTGATCGATCCGCGCGCTGCCGCCGCCTTCGCCCATGATCACCGCCACCGCATCGGGATTGCGGATCGCGATGCGCACGTCCTGCCCGACGATGTGCGCGCCGAGCAGCGCCTTGGCTGCGGCGTTGGCAAACGACACTTGCGCCCGCGACACCACCAGTGCCGGGGTCTGCAAGTTTTCGAGAAGCGGAATCCCTTCGGTCGGCATGGCTGCGCCATAGTGGTTGCGTCACCGGAGGGAAAGCGCAGGGTACACGCCGGCCTTGGCAGGAGGCTGCGGATATGCTGCAAGTGCGAGCGGGTCCCCCGCGGCGGTCGCCGCGCCCATCGAGGAGAATCGCCGAGATGCCCGAACCGGCCCTCGAACTGGCAGGGGAGACCGCATGAGCGGATTCACCGCAGACCGCTTGCTTCTGTTCGGAGCCACTGGCGATCTGTCAAAGCGAATGCTACTCCCGTCGCTGCGCGCTCTCGAGATCGACGGTCTGATCGATCCGAAGCTGGAAATCGTCTGTACCGCACGCTCGGATCTCGATGATCTCTCGTTCCGCAACATGGCTCGCGAGGCTTTGGAGAAGTACCTCCCGCCCGACCGGCGAGGCAGCCTCGCGACATTCCTCAACCGGATCACCTTCCAGCCGCTGGATGCGACGGATCCCAACGGTTTCGCCGCGCTGGCGCAGAAAGTCGGGACGCCCCAGCAGGGTCTCGCGATCTTCCTTTCGACCGCGCCGAGCCTGTTCGAGCCGAGCATCGCCGGCCTCAAGCAGAGCGGGCTGGCCGGGCCGCTCTCGCGGATCGGCCTCGAAAAGCCGCTGGGGACCGATCTCTCCTCCAGCTGCCATATCAACGACGCGGTGGCGGCCGCGTTCTCCGAGGACCGGACGTTCCGGATCGACCATTACCTCGGCAAGGAAACGGTACAGAACCTGCTTGCGCTGCGCTTCGCCAACATCATGTTCGAGCCGCTGTGGAATGCCGCGCACATCGATCACGTTCAGATCACGGTCGGCGAGACGGTCGGCCTCGAAGGCCGCGCGGGCTTCTATGACGGCGCCGGCGCGATGCGCGACATGGTGCAGAACCACATGCTCCAGCTGCTCGCGCTGGTCGCGATGGAGCCGCCGGTCAGCTACGAAGCGACCAGTGTGCGAGACGAGAAGGTCAAGGTCCTGCGCTCGATGCGCAAGGCCTCGGCCGAAGAGATCGTCACCGGGCAATACCGCGCCGGCGCGATGGGCCGCGAGGCGGTGCCTGGGTATGATGAGGAGCTCGGCAGGTATTCGGAGACCGAGACGTTCGTCGCGATCAAGGCCCATATCGACAACTGGCGCTGGAAAGGCGTGCCCTTCTACTTGCGCACAGGCAAGCGCCTGCCCCAGCGCACGACCGAGATCACCGTGCAGTTCCGCTCGGTGCCGCATTCGATCTTCAGCGGCCGCGGCGCGCGCACGATCCCCAACCGGCTGACGATCGGCATCCAGCCTTCGGAGAACATCCGGCTGTCGATGATGGCCAAGGTCCCCGGGCTCGATCGCGGCGGCATCGCGCTGCGCTCGGTCCCGCTCGACATCGCGATGCCCAACGCATTCGCCGGCCCGCAAAAGCGCATCGCCTACGAACGGCTGCTGCTCGACCTGATCGAGGGCGATCAGACGTTGTTCGTGCGCCGCGACGAGGTCGAGGCGCAATGGGAGTGGGTCGATTCGGTGCGCGCCGTGTGGACCGAGGCGGGGATCACGCCCAGGACGTACACCGCGGGGACCTGGGGGCCATCGGCAGCGATTGCCCTGACCGAACGTGATGGAGTGACGTGGAGTGAATAGCGCGGCACAAGTCTCCCTTGTTTTTGGGAAGATTGTGCCATGACCGATCTCGTCGTCGCCGATATCGGCGGCACCAATGCCCGGTTCGCGCTGGCGCATGTCGCAGCCGACGGCACCATTGCGGTCGATGATCCGATCACGCTGGGCACGAGCGATTTCGTCAGCCTTGAGACGGCGTGGGAGGAGTTCGGCAAGCGAATCGGCAAGCCGCTCCCCAAGGCCGCTTCACTCGCGATCGCCGCGCCGATCACCGGCGAAACGCTGCGGATGACCAACAACAGCTGGATCATCCACACCGGAGAGCTCGACCGCCAGTTGGGCCTCGACAGCGCGACGGTGATCAACGATTTCGCTGCGGTCGCGCACGCCAGCGCCCGTGCGCCGGACACCGCGTTTGAGCATCTGTGCGGTCCGGACGGCCCTTTGCCGCAGGAGGGCACGATCAGCGTGCTCGGGCCGGGCACCGGGCTCGGCGTCGCGCAGTTCGTGCGTTTTTCGGGTGATTACCATGTGCAGGCCACCGAAGGCGGGCACATCGATTTCGCGCCGGTCGACAATGTCGACGATTCGCTGCTCGCGCGGCTGCGCGCGCTGCACCGGCGCGTGTCGGTGGAGCGGGTGGTGTCGGGGCCGGGGATCGTCGCGATCTACCAGACGCTCGCCGCGCTCGAACGCCGCGAGATCGCGACGCTACCCGACAAGGACATCTGGTCGCGTGGGCTCGACGGCAGCGATCCGCTCGCTGTCGCGGCGGTCAGCCGGTTCTGCATGAGCATGGGCAGCGCCGCGGGAGATTACGCTCTGGCGCATGGCGCGAAGGCGGTGGTCATCGCCGGGGGTGTGGCCGACCGGCTGCGCAGCCGCTTGCCCTCGTCGGGCTTTGCCGAACGCTTCCGCTTCAAGGGGCGCTACGAGCAGATGATGAGCGGCATCCCGGTCAAGCTGATCACTCTCGCACAGCCCGGACTGTTCGGCGCCGCCGCCGCTTTCGCCAAGGAGCATCCGCCGACATGAGTGATCGCATATGAGCGGCATAGATGCGATCATGCGGCTGGCGCCGGTGATCCCGGTGCTGATGATCGAGCGGCTGGAAGACGCGGTGCCGATCGCCGAGGCTCTCGTCGCCGGAGGATTGCCCGCGCTTGAAGTCACGCTGCGCACGGCTTGCGCGCTCGATGCGATCAAGGCGATGAAGCAGGTCAAAGGCGCTGTGGTCGGCGCGGGAATGGTGCTCGATGTGCAGCAACTGCTCGAGACGCTCGAAGCCGGAGCGGAATTCGTGACGTCGCCGGGGATCGGCAGGTCACTCGGACAAGCCGCACAGAGCGCCGAGATTCCCTATCTTCCAGGCGCTGCCAACGCGAGTGACATCATGCTCGGATTCGAACTCGGTCTGTCCCATTTCAAGTTCTTCCCCGCCGAAGCCAACGGAGGAATTCCGGCGCTCAAGGCGATTGCGGCGGCATTCGGCAAGGTTCGGTTCTGCCCGGCGGGCGGGATCACGCACGGCACGGCCGGAAACTGGCTCGCGCTCGAATCGGTGCTGTGTGTCGGGGGCAGCTGGGTCGTGCCCAGAGGGGCGCCGGACAAGCATGCGATCGAGGGCGCCGCACGCGCTGCCCGGGCGCTGCACGCATGACCGAGGCCCCGCACATCGCTCCGCATATCGCTGTCGCCGATCTCGACTTGCGGCTGGAGGAGCTCCACGTCCGCACCAGCGAGACACCGATGTTCAACCCGGTATTCCAGCTCGGGCTCGAGCTTTCGCGCAAGCTCGAAGGCGGCAATGTCAGCCTGGAAGCGTTCGAATCCCTGGTCGCCGAGATGGAGTGCGAAGGGCTGCGCGAACGATCGGCACGGCTGATCCGCCTCGCCTCGCCGCTGGGCCTCGCGGAAAACGACTCGCGGATCAGGGCGCTGGCCGATGAGGACGATTTCAGCGCCTTCGCCGCGCGCTGGCAGCGGCCGCTGGTGCACATCGTGTTCACCGCGCATCCGACATTTTTGCTCACCGCTGCGCAGACCGAGGCGGTTGCGGCCTCTGCATCGACCGGCGACCTGAGCCAGGATGCGGTCTGTACCGCGCCGCATGCGCGTGACCAGATCACGCTCGACACCGAGCACGAGGCGGCGCTGACCGCGATGGCGCGCGCGCAGGACGCGCGCGACCGGATCAATGGACTGCTGTTCGAGGCGGCCGCCGCGCGGTGGCCCAAGCGCTGGAAGAGCCTGCAGCCGATGCCGGTCCGGCTCGCGAGCTGGGTCGGCTACGACATGGACGGGCGCACCGATATCGGCTGGTCGACCTCGATCGGGTACCGCCTGCAGGAGAAGGCGCGGCGGTTGCGACGCTATGCGGCGGGGTTGGAGGGTCTTTCCGGCGATCTGTTCACGCGGCTCGCGCGCGCCGCGGCGCATACCGAGGACATGGCCGAGAACTTCGCGGCGGCGTCGTCTTCGGCGGCGGCCGCGACCGAGGCGGCGAACGCGCTGACCGCGTCGCATCCCGACAAGCTCATCAGCCTTTCACCGATCATTGCCGAACTCGAAGACGAAGCGAAGAACGCCGACGCCGAGACGGCCAAGGCCCTGCTGGTCGCTGCCGCCGCGATGCGCGCGGACGGCCTGGGCATGGGCTGGATTCACTTCCGGGTGAACGCCTCGCAGCTGCAGAACGCGATCCGCCGCCGGCTCGATCCTGACGGCAAGCTCAGCCTCGCGAGCCAGGCCGCGCTGGTGAAGATGCGCGAGATGCTGGCCGAGGTGAAGCCGCTGCGGTCGAACTTCGCCGCGCTCGCGATCGAGAACAGCACCGCGGTGCGCCAGTTCCTGGCGATGGCGCAGATCCTCGAACACATCGATGCCGACGCGCCGATCCGGATGCTCGTCGCCGAGTGCGAGCAGCCGACCACGGTGCTGGCGGCGCTGTATTACGCCAAGATGTTCGGGATCGACGGCAAGGTCGACGTCTCCCCGCTGTTCGAGACCGAGACCGCGCTCGAGCACGGCGGTCGCTTCCTCGACGCGCTGCTCGCCGAGGAAGCTTACCGCGATTACGCGAAGACGCGCGGTCGCATCGCGATCCAGACCGGGTTCTCCGACGCCGGGCGGTTCCTCGGCCAGCTTCCGGCAGCGCTGGCGATCGAGCGGCTTCAGGGCCGTCTGGCCGAGAGCATGGTCGCGAACGGGCTGAGCGACGTCTCGGCGCTGATCTTCAACACCGGCGGCGAATCGATGGGGCGCGGTTGCCATCCCTCCTCGTTCGCCGATCGGCTCGCCTGGCAGATGTCGCCGTGGGCGCGGCGGCGGTTCGTGCGCGCGGGGATCAAGCTCGAACCCGAAGTCAGCTTCCAGGGCGGCGACGGCTACTTGTGGTTCGGCTCGCCCGAACTGGCGCTGGCGACGCTGACGCGTTTCGCCGAGATGCCCACCTGGGCTGCGGACCCGAACGCGCCGACCGACCGGTTCTATCGGCGCACCGACCTCAGCCTCGATTTCTACCGCGCGATCAAGGCGGTGCAGCAGGATCACCTCGCCAGCGACACCTATTCGCGCGCGGTGACCGCGTTCGGGCTGGGGCTGCTGAACGACACCGGCAGCCGCAAGTCGCGCCGCCAGTCGGATCTCGCGTCCGACCGGACGATGAGCCTGCGCCAGATCCGCGCGATCCCCCACAATGCGGTGCTCCAGCAGCTTGGTTATCCGGTGAACGTGATCGCGGGCGTCGGCACCGCGACCGAAGGCAATCTCGAGGAGATCGCGGCACTGATGCGCGAGAGCGATCGGGGGCGACAGGTGATCCGCATGGTGCGCGCGGCCAATGCGCTCGCCAGCATCAAGAGCGTCGCGGCCTGGGGCGAGCTGTTCAACTCGGCTTACTGGGCGAGCCGGCCCTATCGCGGCAACGAGCCGCACATCGCCGACGCATGCCTGACGCTGGCCGAATACCTGACCAAGGACGATCGCAACGGCACCTTCCGCCGCATCGGCTCGCGCCTCAGGGTCGATGCGCTCAAGCTGCACCGCCTGCTCGCGCTGATCCCGGACGAGGCACCGCTGTCGGACCGCGAGCACGTCCGCCGGAGCCTCGGCGTGCTCCAGGCGCTGCGGCTGGCGCTGATGAAGCATATGTTCCTGCTCGCGGTGATGACCCCGCAGTTCAGCCGCGCCAACGACATCAGCCGCGAAGACGTGCTCGAGATGGTGTTCACGCTGCGCATCGAGGACGCCCTGGCGCAGCTCAGGCGCGCGTTCCCGATCAGCTTCCCCTCGATCGACGACTTCGCGGTCAGCGAGCCGACCGACTACCCGGACGAAGGCGCGACCAGCTACGCCGCGATCCACCGCGACTTCATCGAGCCGCTGGCGCAGTCGTACAGCCTGATCCTGCGCATCGGCACCGCGATCGCCAACGAGTTCGGCGCGCACGGGTGAGGGTTGGGCCGGAGCGAAACTGCCCGGTCCTCATTCATCGTCATGCTGAACGTGTTTCAGCATCCATCGTGCGGGTTGGTGTGGTCCCCAAGGCGGCGCGCGGCCGTGTGACGGTGACTTTCCGCGTTGTCGAACGGGCAGGACCGGAGGAGGAATGGACCCTGAAACACGTTCAGGGTGACGAGCAGGGGAGAGCCGTCCGGTTGGGCCGGCAACGCTTGCCACATATTCCCCCATTGACGCCCGGCCCCCCGCTCGCGATGGGCGGCGCTTCATGACCCGCCTTTCAGACACATTCGCCAGGGGCCCCGCGCTCGTCACCTTCCTCACCGCGGGCGACGGCGACACCGCCGCCAACCTCGACGCGCTGGTCGAAGGGGGCGCCGACGTGATCGAGCTGGGCATGCCGTTCACCGATCCGATGGCCGACGGCGGGGCGATCCAGGCGGCCAATATCCGCAGCCTGCTCAAGGGCACCACGACGGCCGACATCCTGCGCATCGCCGCCGCATTCCGCGCGCGCCACCCCGAGGTGCCGTTGGTGCTGATGGGCTATGCCAACCCGATGATCACGCGCGGCGCCGAATGGTTCGCCGACGCGTGCGCACAGGCCGGGGTGGACGGCGTGATCTGCGTCGACATCCCGCCCGAGGAAGATCCCGAACTGGGCCCGGCCTTGCGCGCGGTGGGCGTGTCGCTGATCCGCCTCGCGACGCCGACCACCGATGCGGCGCGGATTCCCGCGGTGCTCGAAGGCTCGTCGGGGTTCCTCTATTACGTCTCGGTCGCCGGGATCACCGGCAAGCAGCAGGCCGCGCAAGCCTCGATCGAGGATGCGGTCGCGCGGCTCAAGGCGGCGAGCACCATTCCTGTGGCCGTCGGCTTCGGCGTGCGCACGCCCGAGCAGGCTGCGGGAATCGCCAAAGTCGCAGACGGCGTGGTGGTCGGTTCGGCGCTGGTCGAGATCGTCGCGCGCTACGGCGATGCCGCGCCCGATGCCGTGCGCGAAGCGACGCGCGCGCTGGCCGACGCGGTGCACGGCGCGCGCGGTTGATGGTCCTCGCGGACTGATGGACTTCGCCCGGTCCGACGATCCCGCCGTGCAGGCACAACTCGACCGGCTCGGCGCGCTCGCGGTGCCGCAAGGGCGGTTCGGGCTCGAGACGATCACCGCGCTGCTCGCACGGCTCGGCGATCCGCACCGGCGCCTGCCGCCCACGTTCCATGTCGCCGGGACCAACGGCAAGGGCTCGACCTGCGCGTTCCTGCGCGCGGTGCTCGAAGCGCAGGGGCTGGCGGTCCACGTCGCCACCAGCCCGCATCTGGTGCGCTACAACGAGCGCATCCGCATCGCCGGCACGCTGATCGAGGATGCGTTGCTCGCGAGCCTGCTCGCCGAGGTGATCGACATCGGCCTCGATCTCGACCCGAGCTTCTTCGAGGTCACCGCCGCCGCGACGTTCCTCGCCTTCGCGCGCATTCCGGCCGACGCCTGCGTGATCGAAGTCGGGCTGGGCGGCCGGCTTGATGCGACCAACGTGCTGGAGGCGCCCGCGGCGTGCGGCGTCGCGACGCTGGGCATCGATCACGAGATGTTCCTGCTGCGCCCCGAGGAGGGCACGCCCGAAGACCCGCTGGCGCGCATCGCGTTCGAGAAGGCGAGCATCGCCAAGCCCGGCGCGCCGCTGGTGACCCAGGCTTATCCGCTGCGCGCGGCCGGAGCGGTGGAGCGCACCGCGGCAGCGCACGGCGCCGCGCTGTTCATGCGCGGCCGCGCGTGGCGGGCAGAGGCCGATGAGGGCGGTATCGCCTATCAGGACGGCTTCGGCCCGCTCGCGCTGCCGCTGCCGGCGATGCCGGGCGCGCATCAGGCGGACAACGCTGCACTGGCGGCCGCGATGCTGCGGCATCAGGACCGGGTGCGGGTCTCGCCCGAGGCGATGGCGCAAGGCATCCGCAGCGCGCATTGGCCCGCGCGGATGCAGCGGCTCGGGGCAGGGCCTTTGACAAGGCTCGCGCCGGGGCATGCGGTCTGGCTCGACGGCGGGCACAATCCCGACGCGGGCGGGGCGTTGGCGCGGTTTTTCGGCGCGGATGCCGGTGCGCCGACCGATCCCGCTCGGCCCGAGCCTGCCCAAGGCATTCACCTGATCCTCGGCATGCTCGCGAACAAGGACCCGGCGGCGCTCACGGCCCCGCTCGCGGATCGCATCGCCAGCCTGCAGGTCGTCCCGGTGCCGGGCCACGAGCACCACGCCGCCGGCGCCTTCGGACCGTCAGCCAGCCCCGCCGCCGATGTCGAACAGGCCCTCGCCGGCCTGCCCGGCGACGGCCTCCCGATCCTGATCGCGGGCTCGCTTTACCTCGCGGGCGACGTGCTGCGCCTCAACGGCGAGCTGCCCGACTGACGCGGATCCACTCCAGCGCCACGAAGAACACCGAGACCAGTGCGGTCGCCGCGGTCCAGCGGAACACCGGGGCGTAGCCATAGGTGTCGAACGCCTCGCCCACCGCGCCGCGGCCCAGCGTGCCGACCAGCGACAGCAGCGAAGACAAGAGCGCATACTGGATCGCGCCGTAACGCTTGGCGACGATGCTCGAGACGTAAGCCACGAATGCCGTGAGCGCGAGGCCGGTCGAGATGTTCTCGTAGCAGATCGCGATCAGCAGCCGCACGATCCGCAGATCCGTGCCGAACCACGCACCCAGCACGTCGAGGCGCAGCGCCTGCGCGAACGCATCGATCCGGTGGCCGCCTTCGGCCAGGTCGGCATAGAGGAAGTTGCCCAGCGGCGGCAGGATCGCGCCGATCAGCACGGTCGGAAACCGGCCGATGCGCACGAACAGATAGCCCCCCAGGCTGATCCCCAGCATGGTCATGACGATCCCGAACACCTTCGAGGCGAACGCGACCTCGTCCTTGGTGTAGTGCAGATACTCGAGGTAGAACGGGTACGCGAAGCTCGCCCAGATATTGTAGCAGATCGCATAAGTCAGGATGAACCCGATCGCGATCAGCACGCCCCAGCCCAGCCGGCCCGCGAGCTCCGCCAGCGGATCGACCAGCGCCGAATAGAGGTGATCGCCCAGCGCTCGAACCGCCGAACGGACCGGCGCAGGATGGGCGAGCACACGCGCGGGATTGCGTTTCAGGGTGTTGGTCAGCGCGGCGATGGCGAGCGGCACGAACACCGTCGCGACCAGGATCCACGGGCCGTACGCCTTGGTGAAGTCCGCCACCGAGGGCCGGGGCGTGCCGGGCACGGGCGTCGCCAGCATGGAGAGCGCGAAGTGCACGATCGTCGCGATCGCCCAGAGCCAGCTGGCGCCCACCACCGCGAGACAGATTGCGCGGGTCCGGGGCTGGAGCGCGCCGGGCTCTGACAGTGCACCGTAAAGCTGGCCCTCCTCGGGCCGCGGCGTATCGGGTGCGGCGAGCGTCGCGCCGATCAGCAGCGCGACCACCGCGGCCATCACCGCGAACACCCCCGGCCAGCTCATCCGGCTCGCGAGCACCAGCGCGATCGCGCCGCCGACGATCGAGGCCGTGCGATAGCCGAACTGGTTGACCGCCGAGAGCAGCTCGATCGACGCGTCTTCCCCGGCGACGTCGATCCGCCAGCCGTCGATCGCGATGTCCTGCGTCGCCGATGCCAGCGCGCCGAGGAACGCGAAGCTCACGAACCGGCCGATATCCGCAGCGGGGTCGGTCAAGGCGAGGCCGATCAGCGCGGTCAGGATCAGCAGCTGGCACAGCGCGATCCAGCTCTTGCGCCGCCCGATCCGCTCGATCCCCGGCAGGCGCACGCGGTCGACCAGCGGCGACCACAGGAACTTGAACGAGTAGGCCAGCCCGATCCAGCTGAACACGCCGATCGCGGCGAGCTTGACCCCGACTTCGCCGAGCCACGCGGTCAGCGTGCCGACCAGCAGCGCGAACGGCAGGCCCGAGGAGAAGCCGAACGCGAGCATCGTCGCGGTCTTGCGGCTGGACAGCGCCGCACGCAGAACGGCGAAGCCCTTGGGGCGCGGGGGAGGTTCGCCTGAAGCAGCGGATGCGGTCGTGGCCATAGCCGCAGCGTAGCGCCGTCCCCGCTCAATACCAGCCTTGCGGCTCCGCGGCATCTTCGCAGGCGTGAGCGATCGAAACCAAAAGGATATCGTGCTATATAGCACGATATCTCGGTCGCAGGAGGCGTGCGCCGAATTGGGTTCGGCTCACATTTCTCCTCCCGCCTGGCGATTTGCGAAGCGCGGCGTCTCATTATGACGAGGTGGTTCAATTACCGGCAACCCTGCGCTAAGGCGCGCCATGCCCGAAGAAGAAGAACGCAAAGGCGAACGCATCGCCAAGCTCCTGGCGCGTGCCGGTATTGCCAGCCGACGCGAGGTCGAGCGGATGATCGCGGAAGGCCGCGTCAAGATCGGCGACGCCGTGCTGACCACGCCTGCGACCGTGCTCCAGAACCTCCACGGCGTCACCGTCGACGGCAAGCCGGTCAAGGCGGCCGAGGCGCCGCGGCTGTTCGCGTTCCACAAGCCCGACGGGCTGATCACCGCCGAGCGCGATCCCGCGGGGCGCCCGACGATCTACACCGCGCTGCGCAATGCGCTGCCGCCGGGTACGCCGCGGCTGATGCCGGTGGGGCGGCTCGATTTCAACACCGAGGGGCTGCTGTTGCTGACCAACGACGGCGAATTGAAGCGCGCGATGGAGCTGCCCTCGTCGGGCATCCCGCGCACGTACCGCGCGCGCACGTTCGGCGAGATCACGCAGGCGCAGCTCGAAGGGCTGATCGAGGGCGTGACGATCGATGGCATGCATTACGGCCGGATCGACGCCAACCTCGAACGCAGCGCGGGCCGCAACAAGTGGATCGAGCTGACGATGACCGAGGGCAAAAACCGCGAAGTGCGCCGCGTGCTCGAGCATCTGGGGCTGCAGGTCAGCCGGCTGATGCGCCTGGGCTACGGGCCGTTCTATCTCGACGAGCTCGGGCGCGGGCAAGCGGTCGAGATCGCGCAGAAGGACGTCGAGCGGTTTCGCAAGGATCTGAAGGTCGCGGCCAAACCGCCGACGCATTCGGGCGAGGGGCCGGGGGCGGCGGCTTACCCCAAGCGCGGCGCCCGGCCCAATCCGCCGGCCGCCGCAGGATCGCGCCGCAACCCGGCTCCGAAGCCGCGCCGTCCATGAGCCTGCGCATCATTGCCGGCGAATGGCGCGGGCGCAGGCTCGAGGTGCCCAAGGGCGACGCCACCCGTCCGACCGCGGACCGCACGCGCGAGACGCTGTTCTCGATGCTCGCGAGCCGGCTCGGCAGTTTCGAGGAGCTCTCGGTCGGCGATCTGTTCGCCGGATCGGGGGCGCTCGGGATCGAGGCGCTGTCGCGCGGCGCGGCGCATTGCCTGTTCGTCGAGCAGGATGCGGCCGCCGTGCGCACGATCCGCGCCAATGTCGCGGCGCTGGGAGCCACGGCGCGCAGCGACGTGCGCGCGGGATCGGTGATGGGGCTCGGCATCGCCAAGGCGCCGCTCGACGTGCTGATGATGGACCCGCCTTACGGCACCGGCGCGGGCCACGTCGCGCTCGACAAGCTGCACCGGCTCGGCTGGATCGC
>CAJCHR010000047.1 GCA_903970225.1 Actinobacteria bacterium 21-64-8
GGTGTCGGCAAGATCGACGACATCGGCGTAACTCGCCGCGAACGGCGGGGCGGAGGGCCAAGCGCCGGCCTGCGAGACCCCCGAAGCGGGCGCCGCCTGCGCCCCGGCGGCCACCGGCGCCATGCCTTGCAGCAGCACGTAACCCACGAGTGCGATTGCGATCCTTGCCATTGCCATTCCCGTCTACGACCCAACGCGGCCTGTTCGCCTGCCGGAGGTTCGACGACAAGTGGCGTGAATTGGCCCTTAACTCTTATTCATGTGCGATAAAGTCCGTTGCACGCCCCCGGAGTCGCCGCTAATGCTCGGCCGAACGGGGGCACTCCAAATGATCCCCGAGGTCTGCGCTGGCTGCGTTCTTGCGGACCCGAACAAAATTCCCCAGGGCGGCAATGTGTGTTTTCAGCCATGGGCTTCGCTGCGAAGCCTGTCCATGGTGCCTGGCTCGTGTGTGCGGGCCAATGACGGAGTGATGCGACTGGATGGCTTACGCTGACCAAAAAATAAGCGGTAACAAGATTACCGCCTTGATCATCGTTGCCTTGATTCACGTTGTGCTCGGCTATGCACTGGTGACTGGCCTTGCGTTCGACGCTGCCAAGAAGCTCGTGCAGAAAGTCACGACGGTCGACATCAAGGAACCCGACAAGCCCAAGCCGCCGCCACCGCCGCCGCCCAAGCAGAAGGAGGCTCCGCCTCCGCCTGTCGCGCCGCCGGTGAAGATCAACGTGGCGGTCACGCCTCCGCAGATCCAGACGGTGATAACCCCTCCGCCCGTTCCCCCTCCGATCGTGCTCGCGCCTCCGGCGCCTGTGCCTCCGCCGCCGGCGCCGAAGGGCCCGAGCAGCAGCGCTCAGCCGAAGTCGAACCCGGGCAGCTGGGCGACCGACGCCGATTATCCCTCGCGGGCACTGCGCGCCAACGAGCAGGGTACGACGGGCTTTCACCTGACCATCGGTCCTGACGGCCGGGTTACCGACTGCCAGGTCACGAGTTCCAGTGGTTCGGCCGAACTCGACGCAACGACCTGCACGCTCGTCACGCGGCGTGCACGGTTCAAGCCGGCATTGCAGGATGGGCAGCCCGTTGCGGGCACCTATTCGAACCGTGTTCGCTGGGTCGTTCCCAAAGACTGATTCTCTGCAGCGGCGGCTGCCGCCCACCACCTGAGCTCTTCGAAGAGGACTAAACGCATGCTCATCACTAACCTTCTCGCAGCCGCCGGATCGGCTGCGCCGCAGAACAAGTTCGGTTTCATTCCCGCCCTGCAAAATGGCGGCGTGATCTCGATCGTGACCGTCTCGATCCTCGCCATCTTCTCGTTCGGATCGTTCTACATCCTGTTCACCAAGTGGTACGAGCAGTCGAAGATCCTGCGTCAGCAGCGCGAGCTAGGCACCACCTTCTGGCGCGCCGCGACGATCAAGGAAGGCGCCGCCAAGCTCGACAAGAACAGCGCATGGCGCCAGCTCGTCGATGACGGCATCGCCGCCGAGGATCAGCACAGCAAGCTGGTCGACAGCCTCGAGGCGCACGACTGGCTGCATGGTTCGCTCGCCCGCTCGGAAGCCTCGATCAACGCGCGTCTGGCCACCGGCCTGCCGTTCCTCGCGACCGTCGGCGCGACCGCGCCGTTCATCGGTCTGTTCGGTACCGTGGTCGGCATCTACCGCGCGCTGATCGCGATCGGCATCGCCGGTTCGGCCTCGATCGACAAGGTCGCGGGTCCGGTCGGTGAGGCGCTGATCATGACCGCGCTCGGTCTGCTCGTCGCGGTTCCGGCCGTGCTCGCCTACAACTACCTGCAGAGCCGCAACAAGGTCATCGCCGAACGCCTCGTCGCGTTCTCGACCGATCTGCTTGCCAACATCAACTCGAAGGGCGCGCTCAAGCCGTCGCTTCCGGCCGTGGCAGCAGCCCGCCCGGTCGTGACCGCCAAGCCTGCTCCGGCGCCGGTCAAGCCCTGATCGCGACGTGTGCGTTGCCGGTCGGCTGATCGGCAGCGCGCAGATCGGCGGGGGCGAACCGCGGCATGCCGGTTCGCCCCCGTCCATCGCGAGAAGCCCTGGTTCGCCGGGACGCTAGTTCCAGGACGGGGGCCAAGGCTCCGCAAGACTTAGGAATAGGATACCAAGATGGCAGTTTCGGTAGGCGGGGCGGGCGCGGCAGACAAGCCGATGTCAGACATCAACACCACGCCACTGGTCGACGTGATGCTGGTGCTGCTGATCATCTTCCTGATCGCGGTTCCGGTCGCGATTCAGACGATCCAGAAGCTCAAGATTCCGATCATCGTATCGACCGAATCGAAGGACAAGGTCGAGAACCTGTTGCTCAGCGTCGCGACGACCGACGCAGGTGGCCGCAGCGCCGGCGATCCGGGATACGAGGGATCCTCGCGCAACGGCGAATGCCGGGTGTATTTCAACAACATCACTCCGGTCGATTCGAGCGAACTGCGCGATCAGGCCTACAAGCGGCTCGACGCGATCGTGAAGGCCGCAGGCGGACCTGAGGCGATGAAAGCAGATCCCGACAAGATTCCGCAGGTCCACATCCGGGCCGACGTCAACGCACCGTGGCGCTGCGTCGCCGGCGCGATCTACGACGTCCAGGTGTCGGGCTACCCGACCGTGGGCTTCATCTCGAACAAGACCGATCCGAACGGCTGACGCCGCCGACGAAACGCATTCAGGAGTAAACCTTCATGGCAATGTCAGGCGGCAAGGACGATGGTTCGCCGATGATGGAGATGAACACGACGCCGTTGATCGACGTCATGCTCGTGCTCCTCATCATGTTCATCATCACCATTCCGGTCGCGAACCACTCGATCGATATCGACCTTCCGGTGCCGACGCCCCCTTCCAGCGTGCCGCCGCCGGACACGATCAAGAACAAGGTCTCGATCACGCCGGACAACAAGATCCTGTTCAACGGCCAGCCGGTCACGCCGGGGCAGCTGCTCAGCCTGCTCCAGCAGACGCTGACGTACGCGACCGAGCCCGAGCTGCAGTATCAGCCGGATCCGAACGCGAGCTACGATACCTCGGCCAAGGTGCTCAACATCATCAAGGGTTCGAAGGTCACGAAGTTCGGGTTCGTCGGCAACGACCAGTTCTCGGAATTCGGCAAGGAAAAGTAGGCCCGGCCGGATTGGTTTGACGAATGCAAAAAGGGGCGGAGTGATCCGCCCCTTTTTTCATTTGTGGTTGTTCGCGTCCTTGTCGGATGCGGTTCAGCCGCGAAGTAACCCCAGCGCCGCATAAGCTCCGTGCAACGTCGGGGTGCCTAGCGCGCGGGCCTTTTCGGCTCCCGACCGCAGGATCGCATCCAGCCCCGCTGGATCCTGCCGCAGTTCGAGGAAGCGCGCGTTGATCGGCGCGAGCTTTTCGACCAGCAGTTCGCCGAGCGCGGGCTTGAACGCGCCGAAGCCGTGGCCCGCGAATTCGCCGAGCACTGCCTCGGGGCTCGTTCCCGCCACCGCGGCGTAAATGCCGACGAGGTTCGCCGCCTCGGGGCGGCCTTCGAGATCGGCCTTGTCCGCGGGCAGAGGCTCGGGATCGGTCTTGGCCTTGCGGACCTTCTGCAGGATCGTCTCGGCATCGTCGGTCAGGTTGATGCGGCTCATGTCCGAGGGATCGGACTTGCTCATCTTGGCGGTGCCATCGCGCAGGCTCATGATCCGTGCGGCCTCGCGCGGGATGATCGGCTCGGGCAGGGTGAACAGCGGCGCGTCAGGCGCGCAGTAATCGTTGTTGAACTTCTGCGCGATGTCGCGCGCGAGTTCGAGGTGCTGCTTCTGGTCCTCGCCCACCGGAACGTGAGTCGCCTGGTAGAGCAGGACGTCGGCGGCCTGGAGCACGGGATAGGTGAACAGCGCCACCGACTGCCCTTCGCGGTTCTTGCCGGCCTTGTCCTTCCACTGCGTCATCCGGTTGAGCCAGCCCACGCGCGCGGTGCCGTTGAGCAGCCATTGCAGCTCGGCATGAGCGGGGACCTGCGCCTGGTTGAACAGGACCGATTTCTCGGGATCGATCCCGCAGGCGAGCAGTGCTGCGGCCATCTCGCGCGTGTTGGAGGCGAGCGCCTTGGGATCGTGCGGCTGGCTCAGCGCGTGCAGATCGGCGAGAAAATAGAGGCATTCGCCGCCCTGCGCCGCGGCCTCGTCCTGCATCCGCACCCAGTTGCGGATCGCGCCGAGGTAATTGCCGAGGTGGAGGTTGCCGGTGGGCTGGATGCCCGAAACGATACGCATGGTCGGTCCGATTTGATCAATCCTGCCC
The DNA here is from genome assembly GCA_903970225.1 of Actinobacteria bacterium 21-64-8. Lineage (GTDB taxonomy): Bacteria > Pseudomonadota > Alphaproteobacteria > Sphingomonadales > Sphingomonadaceae > Novosphingobium. The sequence goes on from CAJCHR010000047.1 coordinate 4,287, forward strand.
GGCGCCTGCCGGAAGGCCGCGACGCCGTAGCTGCGTGAGCCGCCGCTTGTCGAGGGCGCCCGTGAGAAGCGCGGCCGCGAGGAACGCTGCAAGGCCCGCGCCGACCAGCCCGCCAAGCCCCCCGAGCCGGCTGATGACGCCGCCGGCGCACAGGGGCTGCAGCAGCGGCAGCACCGCGAAAAGCACCAGCGCCATGGCCCCCGTCGCCGCCAGCTGCCGCGTGAGCCGTAGCAGCAGCGGCGCGTCGATCGTGAACCAGCCCCGTATTCCCAGGACCACGATCAGCCCCGCGACGTTGAGCACCGCCGTCACCACGGTCGCGGCGGCGAGCCCGACGATGCCGAAGCGTGGCACGACGAACAGGTTCAGCGCGATGTTCGCGAGCAGCGCCGCCCCTGCGATCCACATCGGCGTGCCGGTGTCGCCCCGGCTGAAGAACGCCGGCTGCAGCACTTTGACCAGCACATAGGCCGGCAGCCCGCTGACCAGCGCGATCACGATCCGGCTCATCAGCACGCCGTCGCCAGCGGTGAAGCGCCCGCCGACGAACAGCGCGGACACAAAGGCCGGCGCGCAGATCGCCAGCGCGGCTGCCGCCGGGAGCGTCAGCAATGTCGCGAGTTCGATGGCATCGGCCTGCAACTTGCGCCCGGCCGCCTCCTCGCCCGCATGGATATGGCCCGACAGCATCGGCAGGATCGCGGTGCCGAGCGCCATGCCGATCACCCCGATCGGCAGCTGCTCGAGCCGATCGGCGTATTTGAGCAGCGTCAGCGAGCCTTGCGGCAGGCCCGTCGCGAACACCGTGTCGACGAACTGGCTCGCTTGGTAAATGCCCGCACCAGCGGTAGCGGGAAGGATCTTCAGCGCCAGGCCGCGAACTTCGGGCGTCACGCGCGGCAGGGTCAGCCGGAGGACGACGCCTGCGCGGCGCACCGACCAGATCATAAAACCGAGCTGTACCACTCCGGCGAGGCTCACCGCGAACGCGAGCGCCAGCCCGATCTCCCGGTCGTCCGCGCCTGCGCGCTGCAGCAATGCGCCCGCGCCGATCGCGGTGAGCAGGACGAGGTTGAGGATCAGCGGCATCAGCGCGCCCGGCGCGAATCGCCCGCGCGCGTTGAGCAGCCCCGACAGCATCGCCACCACGCTGATCAGTCCGAGATAGGGGAACGTCACGCGCGCCATCGTGACTGTCAGTGCGAACTTGCCGGGCACATGCCCGAAGTCATGCGCGAGCAGCCCGACGATCAGCGGCATCGCGAGCATCGCGAGCACAGAGAAAGCGGCGAGCACCCAGACGAAGATCGCCAGTACCTGAGCTGCAAAGCGCGTCGCGGCCGCCTCGCCTTCGGCGGTGAGCGTCCTGGCGTACATCGGCACGAACGCCACCGAGAAGGCGCCCTCCGCGAAGAGCCGGCGGAAGGTGTTGGGCAGGACGAACGCCAGCTGGAACGCATCGGCCGCCAGCCCCGCGCCGAGCAGCCGCGCCATCAGCATGTCGCGCAGGAAGCCGAACACCCGGCTGAGCGCAGTCAGCCCCCCGACGGTGCCGGCGTTTTTCGCGAGGCTCATGGGATTGGCCTGCTCCCCTCCCGCCTGCGGGAGGGGGGCGGGAGGGGGCCCGTCCAGCTTGAGGCTTCGCGTGGGGCTGCCCACCCCTAACCCCTCGCGCAAGCGGGAGGGGAGTTGCGATGTCGCCGATCGATCAGGCGTTGCCCACCGGATTGGCGGTCGCCTCGGCCTGCGCGGAGAGCTGCTGCACATACAGCGCGTTGAAGTCGATCGGGTCGAGCAGCATCGGCGCGTAGCCGGCATCGCGCACGGCGTCGGCCAGAATTCGCCGTGCGAACGGGAACAGCAGCCGCGGCGCCTCGGCGTAAAGAAACGCGTGGATCGAGGCCTCATCGAGATTGCGCAGGCCCACCAGGCTGCCGAACGCGAGGTCCACGACATAGACGATGCCTGCCTGCGCGCGCGCGGTGGCGACGATCTTGAGCTCGACCTCGTGCACTTCGCCCTCGATCGCGCGCGCGCTGATGTTGAACTGGATGTCGAGCTGCGGCGGATCCTGCCACTGATAGCTCTGCGGCGCATTGGGATTCTCGACCGAGAGGTCCTTGATGTACTGCGAGATCAGGCCCGCGGCGGGGGAGGTGTCTTCACCGTTGCCGAGGTTGAGGGTCGAGATGATGTTGCCTTCGTCGGCCATGGTCCGCTGCTTTCCGCGCTATGGGGATCAAACCGCGCCGCTTAAACGTTGCGTCCGCAAATGGAAAGTGCGCGAACTCTTGGCAGAACCGGCAATGTGGGCACGAAAGTGATCCTTGCACGCCGGTGTGCGTTGTTCATTTGTCAAGCGACCCCATCTGGGATTAAACAGGCGGTCCGGCAATTTCCGGACCGGAATGAAAGCAGAGCACGTGACCGTTGAAATCGTGATCCTGGCGATGATTGCGGCCTTTCTCGGGCTGCGTCTTTACTCGGTCCTCGGCCGCCGCGCCGAGCATGAGGAAGAGCCGAACCAAGCCCGGGTCGAGAGCAAGGCCGGCGCAGCGCGGACGGGTATCGCCCGTGCCGTTCCCGAAGTGCCGCAGACCAAGCCCGCCCAGCGCGTGCAGGCGGTTCCTGCGACGCCGCCTTCGGTGGAACGCGGCCTGCGGGAGATCGGCACGGCCGATCGCCGGTTCGATGCCTTCGCCTTCGTCGAAGGCGCGCGCAGCGCCTATCGCATGGTGCTCGAGGCGTTCTGGCGCGGTGACAAGGATGAGCTGCGCCAGCTCAGCGACGGCGACGTGTATGAAAGTTTTGCGTCCGCGATCGATGCGCGCACCGCGGCGGGCGAATCGCTCGACAATCGCCTGGTCCGGATCGAGGATTCGAGCATCGTCGAGGCTGAGTACCGTGCTCCGTTCGCGCGGATCACGGTCCGTTTCCGCAGCGATATCGCCGCGGTGACGCGCGATGCCGAAGGCAATGTCATCGCGGGATCGCTCCACGATGCGATCGAGGCGATCGATATCTGGACCTTCATGCGCGACGTGCAGTCGGCCGATCCCGACTGGATTCTCGAAGCCACCGACGAAGGCTGAGACGAAGGCCGAGCTTTAGCGCGTGATCGAGAAACGTGGGTTGGCGCTGGCACTGGCCGCGCTGGTCAGTGCGTGCGGTCCGCTGATTCCGCCAGGCTCCGCCCCGCCTCGCCACCGCCGCCCGCCACCGGTCCATCGGCCCGCCCCTCATCGCCCTGTTGCGCATGGCCCTGTCTCAGCGCCTGCGCCGAGACCGGTTCCGGTGGCCGCAGCGTCTGGCCCGGTGAGCGCGATTGCCGCGGGCGTCATGCATGGTCCCGAAGTCGCCTCGCTCGGCATCGCAGAGGCGGACGCGGCACGCGCCTTGCGCTCGTTCCGGGAAAGCTGCCCGAAACTGGTCGCGCGTACGGACACCAGTGGCCTTACCCTCCCTGCGGACTGGCGCGCGGCCTGCGCGGCGTCGCCGCAATGGCCGGCGGGGAATGCGGCGGGCTTCTTCGCGATGTACTTCGAGACGGTGCGCGTGGGCGAGGGGACGAGCTTCGCCACCGGCTATTACGAGCCCGAGATCGCCGGGGTGCGCACGCATCAGGCGGGTTTCGACGTTCCGGTCTATGCGCTGCCGCCTGATCTCGTCCGTGCAAAGCCCGGTGACGCGGCGGCGCTGCCCAACGGCCGCATGCCGCTCGGCCGTTATGACGAGACGGGGCGTTTCGTTCCATACTGGGATCGCGCCGCGATCGAGGACGGCGCGCTGGGCGGCCGGGGGCTGGAGATCGCCTGGGTCGCCGATCCGATCGAGTTCTTCTTCCTGCAGGTGCAAGGCTCAGGCCGGCTGCGCGCCCCCGATGGCAGTGTGATGCGCCTGGCCTACGCGGGGCAGAACGGTTTCGCCTATTCGAACATCGGTGCGGTGATGAAGCAGCAGGGGCTGATCGGCTCCGGCCCCGGCCAGTACGCGGGCTCGATGCAGGGGGTGATGCGCTATCTGCGTGACAACCCCAACGACGGCCGGGCCCTGATGCGCAGGAATCCGAGCTGGATCTTCTTCCGCGAGCTTCTCGGCGACGGTCCGATCGGCGCGATGGGCACGCCGGTGCGGCGGCACGGCTCGGTCGCCGCCGATCCGCAATTCGTGCCGCTTGGCGCGCCGGTCTGGCTCGATACGGACCGTGCCGAAGCCAACGGGCTGTGGATCGCCCAGGACACCGGCGGCGCGATCAAGGGCGCCAACCGGTTCGACACGTTCTGGGGCTCTGGCGCCGACGCGAGGCAGATCGCGGGCGGGATGAGCGCGCATGGCAAAGCGCTGTTGCTGCTGCCGAAGGGGACGCTCGCGCGGCTCAGGACGCGATGAGGCCCCCGCGCGGGCTGAGCACCGAGGAGGCGGCGCTGTGGCGGAAAGTCGCGAGTACGGTGACGCCGATCGGGGGTAAACTTCTTCCTCCCCCTCCCAAGGAGGCAGCAGCGCGCAGCGCTGAGGGAGGGGGCATGCTCCAGGCGCAAAAGCCCGAAGCATCACGCCCCGCCAAATCCCCTCCACCCGCGCTTCGCGGCGGCCCTTCCGCCCCAAGGGGGGAGGATGGGCGCGCGATCGATAGACAAGGCCTCGATGGCGGTTGGGAGCGCAAGTTGTCGCGCGGATCGCTCGATCCCGATTTCACGCTCGACCTTCATGGCGCCACGCTCGATGGCGCGCATGCGCGGCTGACGATGGGCCTGTCTCAGGCCAGGGCCATGAACGCGCGCGTTGTCCTGCTGATCACCGGCCGCCCGCGCCCGGTCGAAGCAGCGGACCGCGGCCATGCTCGCGGCGCGATCCGCGCGAAAGTGGTCGATTGGCTGGCAGCGGGCGAGCATGCCGGCAGTATTGCCGCGATCCGGGGAGCGCACCGGCGCCATGGCGGAGCGGGCGCGCTTTATCTGGTACTCCGAAAACGAAGGTGAAACCTCCCCGCGAGCGGGGAGGTTCTTCAGGCCGCCTTCGCCTCCTGCTCGTTCCCTTGCGCGATCTCTTCCACCGGCTCGGTGCGGATCAGGTAATCGAACGCGGTCAGCGCAGCGGTCGAGCCCTGGCCCATCGCGATGATGATCTGCTTGTAGGGCACCGTGGTCGCGTCGCCTGCGGCAAAAATGCCGGGCAGGTTGGTCGCGGCCTTGGCATCGACCACGATCTCGCCGTGGCGACTGAGTTCGAGGCCCGAGTCCTTCAGCCACTCGGTGTTGGGCACCAGCCCGATCTGGACGAACACGCCTTCCAGCTCGACGGTGTGCTCCTCGCCGCTCTCGCGGTTCTTGTAGACGAGACCGTTGACCCGCTCACCGTCGCCCGTGACTTCGGTGCTCTGCGCCGAGACGACGATGTCCACGTTCTTCATCGAGCGCAGCTTGTCCTGCAGCACCTGATCGGCGCGCAGCTTGGAGTCGAACTCCACCAGCGTCACGTGCGCGACGATGTTGGCCAGATCGATCGCCGCCTCGACGCCCGAGTTGCCGCCGCCGATCACCGCGACGCGCTTGCCCTTGAACAAGGGGCCATCGCAGTGCGGGCAGTACGCCACGCCGCGATTGCGATATTCGAACTCGCCCGGGACGCCCAGATTGCGCCAGCGCGCACCGGTCGAGAGGATCACCGCGCGCGCCTTGAGCACGGCGCCGTTCTTGAGCACGACCTGATGGACGCCGCCTGCATGCGGCGCAGGGATCAGCTTCTCGGCGAGCGCCAGGTTCATCACGTCGATGCCATTCTCGGCGACATGCGCGTCGAGCGCTGCGCCAAGCTTGGGGCCTTCCGTGTAGGAGACCGAGATGAAGTTCTCGATCCCCATGGTGTCGAGCACCTGTCCGCCGAAGCGCTCGGCGGCGATGCCGGTGCGGAAGCCCTTGCGCGCGGTGTAGATGCTGGCTGCGGCGCCCGCAGGGCCGCCGCCGACGATCAGGACCTCGAACGGGGCCTTGTCGGCAAGCTTGGCCGCGTTGCGCGCCTCTGCGCCGACGTCGACCTTCGCGAGCAGCTCCTCGACGCTCATCTTGCCGCTGGCGAAGAAGGTGTCGTTCAGGAACACGGCCGGGACGGCGAGCACATTGCGCGCCTCGACTTCGTCCTTGTAAGCGCCGCCTTCGACCAGCGTGACATGCACGCCGGGATTGTTGAGCGCCATCAGTGTCAGCGCCTGCACCACGTCGGGGCAGTTGTGGCACGACAGCGAGAAATACATCTCGAATTTGTATTCGCCTTCGAGCGCGGCGATCTGATCGAGCGTCTCCTGCGCAACCTTCGGCGGATGACCACCGGCCCAAAGCAGCGCGAGCACCAGCGAGGTGAACTCATGGCCCATCGGCAGGCCCGCGAAGCGAACGGTGCGCGCCGGATCCGAAGCGCGCTGGATTGCGAAGCTGGGCTTGCGGGCATCGGTACCGTCGAACTTCGACGTCACCTTGTCGCTGAGCGCAGCGATTTCCGTCAGCAACTCGCGCATCTCGGCGGAGCGCGCATCGTCCGCCAAAGAGGCGACGAGTTCGATCGGCTCACGCAAGTTGACCAGGTATTGGCGAAGCTGCGTCGTGAGATTGGCGTCGAGCATGGTGCGGGTCCTTAGGGGAAAGGGGTGGCGACCCCGAGAGCAGGGTTGGGTTGGGTGCTCTCGGGGCCGCCTACGCCGCTGCTGTCGCAGGGGCGTATTCGATCAATGCGTCAGATCTTGCCGACGAGGTCGAGCGAAGGAGCAAGCGTCTCGCCGCCTTCTTCCCACTTCGCCGGGCAGACTTCGCCCGGATGGGCGCGGACGTACTGCGCGGCCTTGATCTTACGCAGCAGTTCGACCGCGTTGCGGCCGACGCCTTCGCAGGTCACTTCGGTGATCTGGATGATACCGTCGGGATCGACCACGAAGGTGCCGCGATCGGCGAGGCCCACGCCTTCGCGCAGGACGTTGAAGTTCTTGGCAAGGTTGTGGTTCTGGTCACCCAGGAACGGGAAGTTGATCGCGCCGATCACCGGCGAGGTGTCGTGCCAGGCCTTGTGGCTGAAATGGGTATCCGTCGACACGCCGTAGACTTCGACGTCGAGGCCCTTGAGCGTCTCGTACTGGTCGGCAAGGTCGCCGAGCTCGGTCGGGCAGACGAACGTGAAGTCCGCCGGATAGAAGAAGAAAACCGACCATTTGCCCTTCACGTCGGCGTCGGTGACCTCGAAGAAGTCCTTGCCGGCCTGGTAGGCGGTCGCCTTGAAAGGAAGGATCTCGCTGCCGATAATACCCATCACTCATTCTCCGTACGGTTGGTAAATTGCAATTGCAGGACCGGAGATAGGAGATGGGGGCCGAGTCGGCTAACGAAAGAGTCCGATTGAGCTGATCGCTTTCCTGCATCACGAGAGATCGAGTTAGCGGAGAAAGCGATCAGGTATGAGCGATGCTCAAGACGCGCGATCGATGCGGAAGCTCCAGCTGGAGCCGCCACTGGAACAGCGCCCTTCGATGGCGTTGCCATCGGAAGAAACCTGCCCGGAACACTGTCCGCGGTCGCCGGTGCTGTTGTCGACATAGCCGTATTGAAGCTTTCGGCCGTCAATTGTTCCCGCGCCCGAGCCAACCGGGGTTGCCGAAGCGTCGGCGGTCTTGAATTGACTATAGCTGACGCGGGCCCCTGAAACCGAGAAATCGTAGGTAAACCCGTCAGTGTCGGTCCATTTGCCCGATACGTCGGCGGCGGGGCGTGGTGCTTCTCCGGTCGGTGCGGCCGATGTGGTGGTCGCGGGGCCTGGACTGGCGGTTTCCGATGGCGTTGCGGACGCGGTCGGGCCGGCAACCGGATGTACGGCGGGATCCTGGCTCTCACGCAGGATCGAGACACCCAGCCCGACCACCGCGAGGAAAATACCCGCGAACACCCAAAGCTTCACCCGGTCATCGGACTTGCCGAAAAACAGGTATGCCAGCACGCCGATGAGGATGATCCCGAGCGACAGGATGCCAAGCGTGCTCTGCGCCGCCGCGCCGATGATCTTGTCCCAGGCGATTCCCGACATTTTGCTCCCCCGATCAGCCGCATTGGCCCCGATGCAGCAGCTTGTGATCGGCGAGGACCAGCGCCATCATCGCCTCGACCACCGGCACGCCGCGAATGCCGACGCAAGGGTCGTGGCGGCCCTTGGTGCGCACCTCGGTCGCCTCACCCGTGCGTGAGACCGACGGCACTAGCGTCAGGATCGAGGAGGTCGGCTTGAACGCGACACGCACCACCACCGGCTGCCCGGTCGAGATGCCGCCCGCGATGCCGCCCGCGTGGTTGGCCTCGAACACAGGGCGGGCGTTGCCCGGAGCCGTTTGAGGCCGCATCGGGTCTGCGTTCTGCTCGCCAGTGAGCTTCGCCGCGGCAAAGCCATCGCCGATCTCGACGCCCTTGACCGCGTTGATCCCCATCATTGCCGCGGCAAGATCGGCGTCGAGCTTGGCATAGAGCGGCGCGCCCCAGCCGGCGGGGACTCCGACCGCGATGCATTCGACCACGGCACCGAGCGACGATCCGGCCAGTCGCGCCGCGTCGAGGGTCTCGGCCCAGCGCGCGGCGGCGGCGGCATCGGGGCAGAAGAATGGGTTGTTCGCGATCTCGGCCGCATCGAAGTTCGCGCGGTCGATCGAATCGCCGCCAAGCTCGCTGACGTAGCCCAGAATCGCGACCTCGGGGATCACGAGCCGCGCGACCGCTCCGGCCGCCACGCGCGCCGCGGTTTCACGCGCCGAACTGCGCCCACCGCCGCGATAGTCGCGGAAACCGTACTTCGCATCGTAGGCGTAATCGGCATGGCCGGGCCGGTACGTCTGCGCGATTTCGGAATAGTCCTTCGAGCGCTGGTCGACGTTCTCGATCATCAGGCTGATCGGCGTGCCCGTGGTCTTGCCCTCGAACGTGCCCGACAGGATGCGCACCTGATCGGGTTCCTGCCGCTGCGTGGTGTATTTCGATTGGCCCGGGCGGCGCGCGTCGAGGAACGGCTGGATCGCCGCCTCGCCGATCGCCAGCCCCGGCGGGCACCCATCGACCACCGCGCCAAGCGCCGGCCCGTGGCTCTCGCCCCAGGTGGTAAAGCGCAGCAAGCGGCCGAAGGCGTTGATCGACATGGCGGCGGCTTTGGCGCGCGGGGGCGGGTGTGTCCAGCCCGCGAGATCGTTCACGCATCGGCTGGAACACCGATGCAGGGCCGAGACACCTTGCGCGCCGACCGCATTCTCGAGGCACGGAGCCTCCCGGACACGCGAGGCCAGGATAGATATCGTGCTATATAGCACGATATCTATCCTGGCCGCTCTTGGCCACATGGCCTTGTGCTGTCGTGTATGACGGGGTGATGACGCGTTCGCGCAGGTGCGCTAGTGACTCGTCCATGTTCCTCGTCGTCTTTCGCAACCGCAAGCGCCCGGATGTCGATGCCGAAGCTTACGGCCGCGATGCCGACCGGATGGAAGCGCTCGCCCGCGCGCAGCCCGGCTTCCTCGCCTTCAAGAGCTACACCGCCGGGGACGGCGAAGTCGTCGCGATCTCCGAGTGGGCGGACGAGGCCGCTGCGCAGGCGTGGCGCCGCAATGTCGAGCATGCCGCGGTTCAGGCCAAGGGCCGTGCCGATTACTATGCGGACTACACGATGTTCGCTTGTCCGGAGCCGCGCGTGCGCTCGTACCGCCGCGCCGCCGGCGTTGAGCGGTCCTGATACGTCGCTGCAAGGATGGCGGTTTCGCGCGCTGTGTGGCACCCATCGCCTCGGACGGCGGGTCAATAGCCGCTAAGGGACGAGGGCGATAGGATGGGCTGGAGCGCGCGGGACCTGAAACCGCTGATCGGCAGCGAGGTGTCTGCCGATCGCGCGGCGCTGATCGACGGGCGCTTTGCGGGAGACCTTTGCACATTGCTGGTCGATCGCGGCGTGCTGGTGTTTCGCGACCTCGACATTACTCCCGCCGAGCAGCGCACGATCACGGCGACGTTCGGCGCGATCGAGGGCGATGAAACCGGTGATCCGCTGCAAAAGGTCAGGATCGACGAGGAGGGCAGCGCCGAATATTCGGCTTACGTCGCGAATACGATGTTCTGGCACATGGACGGCGCGCATGGTCAGACGACTCCCTGCTTCGGCGGTTCGTTCCGGCCGATCCAGCTTGCCGGGAGCGGAGGCGAGACCGAGTTCCTGAGCACTTACGCCGCTTACGAGGGACTGAGCGAAAGCGACCAGGCCCTGGTGGACGGCCTTCACGTCCTCTATTCGGCGCCGCTCATCGGCTTGCTCGCGGTCCCCGACGCCAGCGATGACCAGCTCGCGATGTGGCGGAGCCGCCCGCGTGCGCGCCAGCCGCTCGTCTGGGAGCACGAAGGCGGGCGCAAGTCGCTGATGCTCGGTGTCGCGGTCGGGCATGTCGAGGGGATGGAGCCTGCCGACAGCTACGACCTGCTGGCACGGCTGCGCGCGCATGCCTACCGCGCTGAGCACGTCTATCGCCATGCGTGGCGGCCGAACGACCTGCTGATCTGGAACAACACCGGCACGATGCACCGCGCGCGGCCGTTCGATCCGGGCAGCGGTCGGCTGCTTCACCGCTATACGCTGGTCGGCGAAGAATCGATCCGCGCGCCGCGCCCGGATGCGATGGCGCTCGAAACGCTTGCCCGATAGGCCCCGTCGGATAAGCAACGTCTGCGAGATCGAGAGGGCGAATTCATGGCATTGACGGTGTTCGGCATTCCCAACTGCGACACTGTCAAGAAAGCGCGCCGCTGGCTCGACGAGCACGGCATCGAGTACGCGTTCCACGACTACAAGAAGCAGGGCGTCGATGAGGCGAAGCTCAGGCACTGGACGCAGGCGCTCGGCTGGGAAAAAGTGCTCAACCGTGCGGGAACGACGTTTCGCAAAATACCGGAGGCCGATCGCGCCGATCTCGACGGCGGTAATGCGATCGCGCTGATGCTTGCGCATCCGAGCGCGATCAAGCGGCCGGTGGTCGAATACGCGGGCGGACTGTTGGTGGGCTTTCGAGAGGACGAGTGGGAGAAGGCGCTGCTGTGACGGCCGATCAGATCTCGATGGTGGAGTGGACCGCCGCCGGGTTCGGCGTGATCAACATCGCGCTGCTCGTCTGGCGCAGCGTGTGGAACTATCCGTTCGGGATGGTGATGGTGGCGCTCTACATCGTCGTGTTCTTCTCGCAGCGGCTTTATGCCGAGTCCGGCCTGCAGATTTTCTTCTTTCTCGCGCAGGCTTATGGCTGGTGGCTGTGGGTCAAGGTCGAGGACAGGAGCGCGCGGGTGCCGGTCCGCTGGCTCGATCCGATGTCGCGCGCCGTCTGGGTCGTGGCGACCGCCGCGCTGAGCCTCAACCTGGGCTGGGTGATGCACCGCTTCACCGATGCGACAATGCCCTATGCCGATTCGGCGGTCACCGGCGCGAGCGTCGCCGCGCAGTTGCTGCTGGCGCTCCGGCGCGTCGAGAACTGGGTGCTGTGGGTGGGAATCGATGTCGGATCGATCCTGCTCTACATCAATCGCGGGCTGTATCCGACCGCCGGGCTCTATGGCGGGATGCTGGTGATGTCGATCGTGGGGCTGCGCGAATGGGTGACGGCGGCAAAGGACGAGAGCCGGGGCGAGCCGCTTCCCGCATGATCTACCAGGCGTGATCCGCGTCTGCTTCCACGGGGCGGAGAGCACCGGGAAATCCACCCTGATCGCCAAGCTGGAGCGGGAGCACGGTTGGCCCTCGGTGCCCGAGTACGGCCGGACCTGGGCCGAGGCTCACGGCACCGACTTCACCATGGACGATTTGCTCGCGATGGCGCGAGGTCAGGACGCGGCGATGCTGGCCGCTGCGGCAGATCGGCCGCCGCTGCTGCTGCTCGACACCGATCCGTTGATGACCGCCGCGTGGGCGCAGATGCTGTTCGGCGAGGTACCGGCTGAATTGTTCGCTTACGACAAGGCCGAGCTTTACCTGCTGTTCGCGCCCGACACGGCGTGGATCGAGGACGGTACGCGCTTTTTCGGCAGCGGCGCCGAGCGATCGCGGTTCGCGGCGCTGTGCGAGGACATGCTGCGTCGCGCGGGCGTTCCCTACCGTCGCATCGGCGGCAGCTGGTCAGAGCGCGAACGCTGCGCGCTCGAGGCCATCCGCGAAACCATCGCGCCCTAGCCGCGGCTCCGAAAGAAATTTTTCATCTTTTTTGGGGCGTGACGGCGGTCACGCGGCCGAATCGGCAACATCGCTCAAAAGGGCTTCAGCGAGCGGCACTTGAGCCAGCGCCGCCACCCTGGAGAAACACCATGAGCAA
>CAJCHR010000048.1 GCA_903970225.1 Actinobacteria bacterium 21-64-8
GGTTCCGGACGAAGGGCCGGTCACCGCCGCTGCGCTGTTCGGCTATGATCGCCCCCTGCACTTCGAGATCGGCTTCGGCTCGGGTGAACACCTTGCTTATCGCGCCGACCTGCTTCCCGATCACGGCTTCATCGGGTGCGAGCCGTTTCTCAACGGTGTGGTGGTTGCTCTCGGCCACATCCGTGACGGACATCTCGGCAATGTCCGCCTGCATATGGGCGATGCGCTCGAAGTGCTGGCGCGCGTGCCCGATGGTGCTCTCTCGTTCGTCTACCTGCTTCACCCCGACCCCTGGCCCAAGGCGCGCCACGCCAAGCGGCGGATGATGAACGATGGTCCGCTCGCACTGATCGCGGCGAAGCTGAAACCCGGCGGCGAGTTTCGGTTCGGCACCGACCATCCGGTCTATCTACGCCATGCGTTGATGGTGATGCGGCGCCACGGTCATGCGTTCGAGTGGCTGGCGAAGACCCCGGCAGACTTCCTCAACCGTCCGGGCGGCTGGCCCGAGACTCGCTACGAAGCCAAGGCCCGCCGGCTCGGTCACGAAGTGTGGTACTTTCGCTTCAGGCGCCGCGAAAAGCCACAAGAGGCATAACTCGGGCCGGTCACAGGGCATTGCCCGGGTGCCGATTGTCACTATCCGTCAAGTCGCGCGCGGATGACGTGGGCATGGGCTGACGCTTGCGTCGGCCGGCCGGTCAAGGTTCGCGCGCGCAGGAGGGGTCCGGGCGAAAACGCCGGGCATGAGGGATGAAAACCATGAAATCACAGCTGAGGTCTACCTTGTCGGCGACGACGATGCTTGCCGGCTTCGCGTCGATTCTCGTCGCAACCGCGGCGCACGCGCAGGACCAGAGTGCGCCGTCGACAATCGCGCCTCAGGCGGCATCCGCGGATAGCGGCGAGATCGTCGTCACCGCGCAGCGCCGCTCCGAAGTGCAGCGCGACGTGCCGATCACCGTGACCACGCTGAGCGTCGCGCAGCTCGCGACCGCGAACGTCAACTCATTGTCCGACACTGCCAAGCTGACGCCCGGCCTGCGCTTCGATAGCCAGGGCCCGGCGGTGCAGCCGACGATCCGCGGCGTCGGCACCGCGATCACGACTTCGGGCGGCGGTCCCAACGTCGGCATTTATGTCGACGGCTTCTTCCAGGCGAACACCTACGTATCCGACTTCCAGCTGATGCGGTTGCAGAACATTCAGGTGCTGAAGGGCCCGCAGGGCACGCTGTTCGGCCGCAACACCACCGGCGGCGCGATCCTGGTGACCACCGCCGATCCGAGCACGGTGACCGGCGCCGAATTCAAGGCCTCTTACAGCCGCTTCAACGCGGTGACGCTGCAAGGATATGCCACCACCGGGATCACCGACAAGGTCGCCTTCGATATCGAGGGGCTCTACCGGCGCGGTGACGGCTATTTCACCAGCGCTCTCACCGGCAACGACAAGATCGGCAAGTATGAGGACTGGTCGATCCGCACCGGCCTCAAGGCCGAGCTGTCGGACGCGGTCTCGGTCATGGTGCGCTACACCCATTCGGATGTGAACGATCCCACCAGCCAGCTCGTCAACGCATATGTCGACAAGAGCGGCGATGCCGGGTTCTTCTCGCAGGTCTCGCCGGCAGGCCAGGCGATCTATGGTCAGGCGAGCTCGCAAGGCAAGCCGCTCATCGCGCTGTTCCAGAACGGGACGGGCGGCTACGCGCCCATTCCCGGCACCTATACGACCCAGCCAGGGCGGGTCGCGCTCGATGCGGCGACCTCGTTCCATGCCAAATCCGATATCGTGCAGGGCACGATCAAGGCCGATCTGGGTTTCGCGGACCTGACCTCGTATACCCAGTACCGCAAGGACGACACGCCTTACTTCGGTGATCTCGATGCCACCGCCGTCCCGATCTTCGGCATCTTCGTGGGCGTCAAGGACAGCTCGGTCAGCCAGGAATTCCTGCTCAATTCCAAGGCGGGCCCGCGCCTGCAGTGGACCGCAGGCCTCAACTACTACCAGATCAAGGACACCTGGGACGTCCGGGCCGCTTTCGGCGGCGGTGCGATCGGGCCGTTCGGCGGTTCGAGCACCAACACCAAATCCTACGCAGGATTCGTCGACGCAACATATGAGGTGACCGACAAGCTGTTCTTCACGCTCGGCGGCCGCTACAGCCACGACGTCGTCTCCGACGCTTATTTCATCACCAACTTCACGACGCCGCTGACCGGATATACCGGGCCCAACGGTGAAAACGTTCCCTTCACCGGCACAGTCCCCACGCGCATCCCGGTCAACGACCTCAAGCACAACAGCTTCACCCCGCGCGTCGTTGTGCGTTACAAGCCGAGCCAGGAGTCGAGCGTCTACGCATCGTTCACCCGCGGCTACAAGGCGGGTATCCTCAACGTCGGCGGTCTATCGCAGCAGCCCGTCGCGCCCGAGAAGATCAACGCCTACGAAGTCGGCTACAAGTACGAGGATCGCGCCTTCTCGGCCGACCTTGCCGGCTTCTACTACGATTACAAGAACCTCCAGGTTTCGAGCTACCAGAACGGCGCGGCGCAGATCCGCAACGCCGCCTCGTCGCGGATTTATGGCGCCGAGGCGCAGCTGCGCTATCGTTTCAGCAGCGCGTTCAACGTGTTCGGCGGCGTGGCGTGGACTCACGCGCGCTACACCTCGTTCAAGAGCGCACCCTACTACAGCTACTGCGATCCCGCGGTCACGAGCTTCGCCAATCCGCTCAACTGCGCCTTCTCGGGAACGCAGTCGCGCGGCGGCATCGTCGAGACGACGATCGACGCCTCGCATTTCCACATGCAGCGCTCGCCCGAGATCACCGCCAATCTCGGCGCCAGCTACAGCGCGCCGCTCGCGGGCGGCAAGCTGACGCTTTCGGGCAACGAGTACTACACCTCGTCGTTCTACTACGACCCCGAACAGCAGTTCAAACAGAAGGCCTATGCGCTCACGTCGCTGCGTGCGCAGTGGACCGACCCGAGCGAGCGTTACACGCTCGCGGTCTATGGCGATAACGTGACCAACGTCCGCTATCAGTCGCAGGTGCTGTTCAACACGCTGGGCATCGGCAGCGTCTGGGCGCCGCCGGTGACATACGGCGTTCAGATCGGCGCGAAGTTCTGAGCGGAATGAAGCCCCTCTCCGATCAGGAGAGGGGCGTTTTCGTCAAAGTTCGCCGCGCGCCATGGCGAAGCTCTTCGCCAGATGCTCGCCGAACGCGCCTTCGAGCGGGTGGAACGTCCAGCGCCGGCTGTCATCGCGGATCGCGTCGATCTCGTCTCCGACTTCGTCGATCGTCCACGAAGGACGGAAGACCCCTTCGGTCTCGGTGACGAACGCGCGCGCGATGCGCCCGGCGACCGAGACATAGAGTTCGCCCGAGACCGAGCAGCTTTCGTGCGACAGCCAGCCGACCACCGGTGCGACCAGTTCGGGACCCATCGGTGGGTACTGCGAGATGTCGAGCCCCTCGGCCATGCGCGTCACCGCGCCGGGGAGGATGATGTTCGATTTGACGCCATGCTCGGCGCCCTCGATCGCGATAATGTTGTTGAGGCCGATCATGCCGGACTTGCTCACCGCATAATTGACCACTCCCGGCATCGAATAGAGCCCGCCGATCGATCCGGTCAGGACCACGCGGCCGTAGCCGTCCTTGACCATCCGCTCGAACGCCGGCCGCACGACGTGGAACGCGCCTAGCAGGTGGACGTCAACCACCGCGCGGAAATCCTCGTAGCTGGTCTCGGCAAGCGCGGCATAGCGCACGTTGCCGGCGCTGTGGATCAGCACGTCGATCCTGCCGAACGTGTCCAGCGCGGTCTCGACGATCGCCTTGCCGCCCTCGACCGTGGCGACGCTGTCGGTCGAGGCGGCCGCCTCGCCGCCCGCGGCGCGGATCGCGGCGGCAGCGTCCTCGGCTGGCCCCGCATCGCCGCCGACACCGGCCATCGCGCTGCCGTTGTCGTTGATGACGACTTTCGCGCCGAGCGAACTCAGCAGCTCGGCATAAGCACGGCCAAGCCCGCGGGCGCCGCCGGTGACCACGGCCACCCGCCCATCGAAGCGGCGCTGGGTCATGGCATTCTCCTGATTGTCTGTTTGATCGGGCCTGCGATGCCGATCATACGCCTCCCAGCAACCGTTACTTGGCGGCACCCATCGGTGCCGCGGACGGCGCGACAGCAGCGTCCGAAGCAGCGGCGCTCGCGCCAGCGGCGGGGGCCGCTGCCGAAGGCTTGGGCAGCGGCAGGTTCGAGCCCTGGCTGTTGAGATACGCGATCACGTTGGCGCGATCCATGGGATCCTCGAGGCCCGCGAAAGTCATCTTGGTGCCGTTGGCCATTGCCTTGGGGCTGGTCAGCCAGGTGTCGAGCTTGGCGAAGTCCCAGGTGCCGCCGATGGTCTTGATCGCATCGGAGAAAGCGTATCCTCCAGCACCCTGACCGACGGCTTCTCCGACGACGTGGTAGAGATTCGGGCCGATGCCGTTGGCGCCGCCTTGCGCGTCCACGTGGCATGAGCCGCACTTCTTGAACACTTGCGCGCCCTTGGCCGGATCGGCCTTGGCCAGGCGAACGGCGATCGGCTCGACCGCGGCAGCGCCGGCATCGCTCGAGACGACGCCCTCGATCGTGTGACCCATCTTCTCCGGACGGGGGTTCTTGTCGGCCTCGAAATACCGACCGCTTATGCTGGAAAGACCGAGAGCGACAATGCCGGAAAACAAAGCCCAACCGGCGATGGTATTGAAACGGTCATCCATCGAAAACAGGCCTCACCCGAATATGACTTTGTCAATTTGTCTGGGCTCTAATTGCGCGCCGCGGTGAGTGCAAGGGGTCATCGCGCGTCCACGGCCGGTGAATGCGGCGGCGCAGCAATTACGCCGGATATTCCCCTCCATATTGCCGCGACCAACACAGCGCTCTAAGCGGCGCGCCACCATGCACAGCTTTCCCGAGCCCGCGCTCGCACTTGTCGAGCGGATGACCGCCGCCGCCGCCGCCGATCCCTCTCGCGCAATCGCGATTCAGGGCGCGCCGGGGTGCAATTCGCACCGTGCCGCGCTCGAATTCGCGCCCGATTGCCTGCCACTGCCGTGCTTCAGCTTCGAGGATGCGCTCGATTCGGTGCGCGATGGCCTTGCCGACCGCGCGATGATCCCGATCGAGAACTCGCAGCATGGCCGCGTCGCCGATATCCACTTCCTGCTGCCCGAAAGCGGGCTTGCGATCGTGGGCGAGCATTTCCTTGCGATCGAGCACGCCTTGATGGCGATCGGGGCAGGGCCGTTCACCGCGGCGTACAGCCATCCGCAAGCGCTCGGCCAATCACGGCATTATCTGCGTGCGCGCGGTATCGTCCCGATGTCCTATGCCGATACCGCCGGCGCCGCCGCGTTCGTGCGCGAGCAGGGCGATCCCGGCGCCTGCGCCATCGCCCCGAAGCTCGCCGCGCAGCTCTATGACCTGACGATCATCGAGGAGAACGTCGAGGATGCGGCGGACAACACCACGCGCTTCGTCGCGCTGGCGCGCGAGCCGCTGGCGCCGGGTGCACTGGCAGGTGCGATCGCGATGACCACGTTCATCTTCGAGGTGAAGAACGTGCCCGCCGCGCTGTACAAGGCACTGGGCGGCTTCGCGACCAACGGGGTCAACATGACCAAGCTCGAAAGCTACCAGCAAGGCGCGAGCTTCGCCGCGACAGGGTTCTTCGCCGACGTCGAGGGCGCGCCGGGTGATGCGCCGTTCGACCGGGCGATGGAGGAACTGGCATTTCACTGCAAGGACGTGAAGCTGCTCGGCAGTTATCGCCAGGCGCGGCCCAGGGGTTAGCGCCAGCGCACCGGCGTCGCCCCGCTTGCGCACCCGCCGCGCGCGTGTCACCAAACCCGCGTGGCCGGGGCAGAGGGACAGACGAGACAGGTTGCGGCCGATGCGCTGAAGGCGTGGCGGCAGGTTCGCGCCTCGTCCGATATCCAGTATGCCCCGCTGCCTCCGAAACCCCCGCCGGCCCCACCTTCACCTTGGCTCAAGCTGCTCGGCGAGCTGCTGCGTGATATCTTCGAGCCGATCGGGCGGCTGTTCGGCATGTCGTGGCCGGTGGTCCAGTACGTGCTGATCGCAGCCGCGGTATTGCTGGTGCTGTTCGTGGCGTGGCGGCTCCTCGCGCCCTGGCTCGCCGGGCGTCGCAAGATCACCGGCGAGGCCGACCCGGTCTGGGCGCCGGACCCCGCAGCGGTGCGCGCGCTGCTCGCCGATGCCGACCGGCTCGCGGGCGAAGGACGCTTCGCGGATGCCGTGCATTTGCTTCTGCGCCGCAGCGTCGACGAGATCGCCGCGGCGCGCCCCGGCTGGTTGCGCCCCGCCAGCACCGCGCGCGAGATCGCCAGCAATGCCTCGCTGCCCGAACGTGCCCGCACCGCGTTCGCGTCGATCGCCGCGCGGGTCGAGCGCAGCCGGTTCGCGCTGCTCGCGCTCGATCGGTCCGATTGGGACGCCGCGCGCGCGGCTTACGCCGATTTCGCGCTGGCGGGGATCGCCCGATGAGCTCTGGGGCGGAAACCGCGCCGTTCAGTCGGCGCACGCTGCTGACGCTCGTCGTGGGAGGCGCTGCGCTGTTCGTCGCGCTGCTGTGGATGATCGGTACCGGCTGGGGCGGCTCCTCGCTCAATGACGGCGGTGCGCACGCCGGAAGCCGTGGGCTCACCGGATATGCGGCGCTCGCCGTTTACCTCGAGGCACGGGGTTTTCACGTGTCGCGCTCGCAGGACCCCAAGGGTTTCAACGCGCCTGGCCTGCTCGTGCTCACGCCGACGGCCGCCGCGGACGGAAAGGCATTGGCCAAGGCGGTGAACCAGCGTCGCTATATCGGCCCGACGTTGATCGTCACCCCCAAGTGGCTGGGATATCCCGCGTCGGGCGACGACGTCACGCACAAGCGCGGCTGGGTGCGGATCGAGGGAACCGCGCTCCCAGGCTGGAAGGGTTTTCTTGACGAGATCGCGATCGGCCTCGCACCGCTTCCGGGCGGCGATTGGGAAGGTCCAGACCTTCACGGAACGCTCCCCGCGCCAAAGGTGGTGTTGTCGGGCGCCGGCAAGGATCTGGTGCCACTGGTGACCAGTTTCGACGGCACGCGCGTGCTCGCGGGCTATATCGGCGACAACGGGTATTATCCCGCGCTAGCGGTGCTTGCCGGGCGATCGGCTCTCAAGAGCGACAGCGTGGATTCGACCGTATTCCCCGTCATCGTCGTGTTCGAACCCGATCTGATCGACAATTACGGCTTGCGCGAACCCTCGGGCGCGATCCTCGCGGAGCGATTGATCCGCGCCGCGGGCGAGAACGGCAAAGGCGTGACGTTCGACCTCACGTTCGACGGCTTCCAGCGCTCGTCCAATCTGCTGACGCTCGCGTTCACGCCGCCGTTCCTCGCGCCGACGATCTGCCTGGTGTTTGCCGCGATCTTGGCCGGATGGCGCGCGTTCCTGCGTTTCGGCCCGGCGCGCCGCACGGGACCCGCGATCGCATTCGGCAAGCGCGCGCTTGTCGCCAACAGCGCCGGGCTGATCGCGCGCAGCCGGCGCCTGCATTTGCTTGCCGCGCCTTACGCCGCTTCTGTCCGCGAACGGCTGGTGCATCAGCTCGCCTTGTCGCGGCAGGTCGCGCCCGAGCAGACCGACGCTGCGATCGACCGCGCACTCACGCGGCGCGATCCCGAAGCCGTGCCGTTTTCCGAGCGGGCCGCCCGGCTCGTCGCCGCGCGCCGCCCGCGCGAACTCGTCGCCGCGGCGCAAGATCTTCACGCGCTCGAAAGGACGCTCACCCGATGACCGAAACCATGACCATTGCCGAGGTCGGCACGCTCGCCGGCGCGATTCGCGCCGAGATCGGCAAAGCGATCATCGGGCAGGATGCGCTGATCGATCACCTGCTTGTGGCGCTGCTGGCGCGCGGGCACGTGCTGCTGGAAGGCCCACCGGGCACGGCCAAGACCTTCCTTGCGCAGTGCCTGTCCGCCAGCCTGGGGCTCGACTACGGCCGGATCCAGTTCACGCCCGACCTGATGCCCGGCGACATCCTCGGTTCCAACCTGTTCAACTTCCAGACCAGCACGTTCACTCTGACCCGGGGGCCGGTGTTCCGCGAACTGCTCCTCGCCGACGAGATCAACCGCACCCCGCCCAAGACCCAGGCCGCGCTGCTCGAGGCGATGCAGGAGCGGCAGGTCACGCTCGACGGGGTGGTCTATCCTCTGGCGCCGCGCTTCACCGTGATCGCCACCCAGAACCCGATCGAGAGCCAGGGGGTCTATCCGCTGCCCGAGGCGCAGCTCGATCGGTTCCTGTTCAAGCTGCTGGTGCCTTACCCGAGCGAGGCGGAGGAACGCCGGATCGTTGCGCGTTTCGCCTCCGAAAACGGTCTGCCCGACCCGGCGGCGCTCGGTATCGCCCCGGTCGCGACGATCGAACGGCTCGACGCGGCGGTCGCGGCGGTGCGGCAGGTGACGATGGCCGACAGCGTGCTCGAGTACGTCGTGCGGTTGGTGCGCGCGACGCGCGACAGCGCCGATATCGCCAGCGGCGCTTCCCCACGCGCCGGCGTGCTGCTCGCGGGCGCGGCGCGGGCACGCGCAGCGCTCGAGGGGCGCGATTATGTGGTGCCCGACGACGTGAAGGCGCTGAGCACCGCCGTGCTGCGGCACCGCCTGCTGCTGAGCCCTGCGGCCGAGATCGAGGGCAAGGCGATCGAGGATCTGGTCGCCGGGCTGGTGGACGAGACCGAGGCGCCGCGGTGAACGCGCGGTCTCAGCCCCACGCATGACTCCGATCGTCCCCACCGGCCGCGCCGTCTGGCTGCTCGCACTGGCCGCGCCGCTCGCACTGCTGGTGGCAGCGGTGGTGCCCGGCGCGTGGGTGGTCGCGCCCGTGCTGTGCCTGACCCTCGCGGTGCTGGTCGTGGCCGATGGGTTTGGCGCCGGGCGGGTCGACGCGGTGGCTCTGACCGTGCCCACCGATATCGAGGTTGGCGCCGAAGCGCAGGTCTTGGTCAGCGCACACTTCGCCGGGCGAGCCCGAAGCGTCGAGGCAGCGTTCGCGGCGGACACGCGTCTCGTCCCTGGCGGCCGCGCCGTGGGCGCGCTGGTAAGCGGCGAGGATGGCTGGGACGCCAGTATCCCGATAACCCCCGCGCGGCGCGGGACCGGTGGAATCGAGCGACTGTGGCTGCGCTGGACCGGCCCGCTGGGACTCGGAGCGCGGCAGGTCGAGCGGCGCGAGCACGCGAGCGTACGCGTGCTGCCGAATATCGCGGCTTTGCGCTCGCGAACCTTTCAGGCCTATTTGCGCGACGCTCAGACGGGGCTGGTTGCGCGAAAGCTGCGCGGACAGGGCACCGAGTTCGATGCTTTGTCGGAATATCGGCCGGGTATCGACCGGCGCCATATCGACTGGAAGACGTCGGCGCGCCACGGCAAGCTCTACGCGCGTGAGTTCGAAACCGAGCGCAACAGCCAGGTCGTGCTCGCATTCGATTGCGGCCGATCGATGTGCGAGCCGGTCGATGGCGTGCCGAGGATCGACCGTGCGGTTTCGGCGGGGCTGGCGACGGCGTTCGTCGCGCTCAGGGGCGGCGACAAGGTTTCGCTGTTCGGCTTCGCCGCACGGCCAGCGGTCGCGACACCGTTCGTCAATGGCATCGGCGCGTTCCACCGGCTGCAACAGGCGGCGGCTGGCCTCGATTATTCTGCGCAGGAGCCCAACTTCACCCTCGCTCTGGCGACGCTCGCCGGGCGCCTCCAGCGGCGCTCGCTGGTGATCGTGTTCAGCGATTTCACCGATCCGACGAGCGCCCAGCTGATGGTCGAGAGTGTCGGCCGGCTGGTCCGCCGCCACCTCGTGCTGTTCGTGACGCTCGCCGACGAAGAGCTCGAATCGATCGCGGATGATGTGCCTGCGGACATCGACAAGCTCGGCATGGCGGTCGCTGCCGACAGCCTGCTGCGCCAGCGCGCGCTCGCGATCCGCCAGTTGCGCCAGCTCGGCGTCGACGTGATCGAGGCGCCGCACGCGCTGATCGGGACTCGGCTGGTCGATGCTTACCTCGACATCAAACGCGCCGGGACGATCGGATGAACGTCCTCGCCGAACAGACCGCGCTGGTCGAGCGTGCGGTGCTGCGTTCGGACCGCTTCCGGATCGAGCGCGAGGCCGACTGGCAGCGGCTCGAGACGATCGTGCGCCGAGCCGAGCAGGGCCGGCTGCGCCGCCTGTCGGACGACGACCTCGTCGACTTGCCGGTGCTTTACCGCACCGTCGCTTCCAGCCTGTCGATCGCGCGCGAGATTTCGCTCGACGCAGCGATGGTTGGCTATCTCGAGGCGCTGGTGCAGCGCGCCTGGTTCGTCGTCTATGGCCCACGCGCGTCGCTGGGATCATGGTTGCGGCGGTTTCTCGGCGGCGAGTGGAGCGCGGCGGTCCGCTCGCTCGGCATCGATCTCGTGGTCGCCTTCGCGGTGATGGTGGTGGGCACGATCGCGGGCTGGCTGCTGGTCGCGGGCGACAGCGACTGGTTCCGTACGCTCGTCCCCGGAGACTTCGATGATCCGCGCGTCGCCGGTGCGACCGCCGCGGCGCTGAAGTCGGTGATCTACGGGCATTCGAACCAGGACGGCCTCAGCATCTTTGCTGCGCAGCTGTTCGGGCACAACGCGCAGATCGCGATCCTCGCGTTCGCGCTCGGATTCGCATTCGGCGTGCCCCCGCTGTTGCTGCTGATCCAGAACACCGCGACACTCGGTGCGCTGCTGTGGCTGTATTACGGCGCTGGGCTGCTGCCCGATCTGATCGGCTGGCTTTCGGTCCATGGCACGACCGAGCTGTTCGCGATCCTGCTGGCGGGCGCGGCCGGACTGCATGTCGGCCGCGCCATCGCATTCCCGGGTGAGCGCGCGGTCATGGTGGCGGCCGGCGAAGCCGGGCGCCGCGCCGCGCTGGTAATGGTCGGCGTGGT
>CAJCHR010000049.1 GCA_903970225.1 Actinobacteria bacterium 21-64-8
AAGACATCAGCCAGCCTGTAAGCCGGGTTCTGTAGGGCACCGCTCGCTTGCGCGAACGATACGCGACGGCCATTCCTCTGGGGCCATGTTCGCACATGGCCTCGAGCAACCTACCCGGACGGCGGGCCTGACATCGCCCCCGCGGGCGTTATCGCTTTCGCGAACGCTCCCGCGTTGCCGTCCCTATTCGGTCTTGCTCCCGGTGTGGTTTGCCATGCCGTTTCCGTTGCCGGACCCGCGGTGCGCTCTTACCGCACCTTTTCACCCTTGCTGCTCGCCCTTTCGGGAGAGAAGCGGTTCGTTCTCTGTGGCACTGTCCCTGGGGTCGCCCCCGCCGGACGTTATCCGGCACCGTATGTCGATGGAGCCCGGACTTTCCTCTCCAACAACCTTTCGGCCATAGCTGGAGCGGCCGTCCGGCCGACTGATCCGGTAGGCATGGGGGTTTGCGGCAGCCGCGTCAAGCGGGTTGCCACCGGCTTTCGCGGCTAAAATAATTTATCCTGAAGATGTCGTTTGACGCCGGGTCCCTTCGACCGGGTGGACCGGCGATGATGCCGACCAAGGGAGTTGAGCGATGCAATACCTGCTGATGATCTATCGAAGCGAGGCCGAACTCTTCAAAATGAACGACGCCGCCCGTCAGAAAATGTCGTCGGAGTACGAGACGTTTACGCGGTCCATTATCCAAAGCGGCCACTTCAAGGCTGGCGACGGATTGCAGCCGTCGACCACCGCGACCACCGTGCGGGTGCGCGAGGGCAAGGTTCTCACCACCGATGGCCCGTTTGCCGAAACGCGCGAGCAACTCGGCGGCTACTATATGGTCGAGGCCAAGGACCTCGATGAGGCGATTGCGATCGCGGCGCGCATTCCCGGAGCCAGGGATGGTTCGGTCGAGGTCCGGCCGATCATGATCTATTCGCCGGAGATGGTTCAAGCGAGATCCGGCAAGTCATGATCCAGGAATAATGACTCCAACCGAGATCGAGAAAATATTTCGCGACGAGGCGGGGCGGGCGCTGGCCACGCTGATCCGCCTCGTCGGCGATTTCGATCTCGCCGAGGACGCGTTGCAGGAGGCGTTTGCGGCGGCGCTCGAACGCTGGCCTTGCACCGAGGCGCCGTCCAACCCGCGGGCGTGGCTGGTCAACGTCGCGCGCAACAAGGCGATCGACCGGGTGCGGCGGCAGATCAGCTTCCGCGGCAAGCAGCAGCAAGTCGCCCATGAGATCGAACTCAATGCGCTGGCCCCCGACGAGGCGGCGGACGAGACGCTCAGTGACGACATGCTGCGGCTGATCTTTATCTGCTGCCATCCGTCGTTTGCCGCCGACGTCCAGGTCGCGCTGACCCTGCGCACGGTATGCGGACTCACCACCGCGCAGGTGGCGCGCGCGTTCCTGGTGGGCGAGGAGGCGATGGCGCAGCGCCTGGTGCGTGCCAAGCAGAAGATCCGACTCGCCGGCATTCCCTATGAGGTGCCGGACCGCGAGGCGCTGGCGTTACGTCTGGCCGGCGTGCTCGCGGTGATCTATCTCGTCTTCACCGAGGGCTATGCGGCGACCTCGGGCGAAGATTTGATGCGGCCTGATCTGGCGCGCGAAGCGATCCGGCTCGGCCGCCTGCTCGACGCGCTGATGCCGGGGCGCGGCGAGATCAAGGGATTGCTGGCGCTGATGCTGTTGCACGATGCGCGCCGCGCCGGACGGGCGACCGCGGGTGGCGACATCGTGCTGCTCGAGGAGCAGGATCGCTCCCTGTGGGACCACGGCCAGATCGCTGAAGGCCTGCGGCTGGTCGAGGATGCGCTTTCCTCGCCCGGCCGGCCGCAATCCTATGCGGTGCAGGCCGCGATCGCAGCCCTTCACGCGCAGGCACCGAACTATCGCGACACCGACTGGAAGCAGATCGCGGGCCTCTATGAAGTGCTGCTGCGCATCAGCCCGTCGCCGGTGATCGAACTCAATCATGCCGCCGCGATCTCGATGGTCGACGGCCCGGCGCATGCGCTCGACCTGATCGATGCGATCGCCGCGCGCGGCGCGCTCGACGGCTATGAATTATTGCCCGCGGTTCGCGCCGATCTCTTGCGCCGGCTCGGCCGCAACCACGCCGCGCGCGAGGCCTATCTGGCGGCCACCGCCGCGACCCAACTGGAACCGCTGCGCCGGCTCTATGCGCGACGGCTCGGGGAATTGGATTAGTCCGTCATTGCGAGACTCGCGAAGGAATCCAGAGCCACGAAGCAAGACTGGATTGCTTCTTCGCTTCGCTCTACGCAATGACATACGGAAGTTGTTACCCTTACCCCGCCGCCACGATCTTGTCGTCGGTCGGCAGGCTCGCAAGCAATGCCTGCAGCGTGGCCAGCGTCGAGTGGTCGGCGACGCCGTCGACGCGCGCGGGGCGGAAGTGGCGTTGGAACGCGGTCACGACTTCCATGGTCGCGGCGTCGTATTTGCCCGAGATCGCGATGCCGTAGCCATAGCGGGCGAGCGCCTGCTGCAGGCCCTCGACCTCTGGGCTGACCGTGCCGAGCTTCAGCGTTTCGCCGCGCACCACCGGCGCCGGCTGCACCCAATGGCCGACGCCGGAATTGGCCAGCGAA
>CAJCHR010000050.1 GCA_903970225.1 Actinobacteria bacterium 21-64-8
TGTCGACAAGTTCCCGCTCGGCGCGTTCATGGAAAAGGGTCTGACGCTCAAAACCGGCCAGACCAGCGTGCAGCATTACATGCCCGCACTGCTCAACGCGATCGTCGAAGGCAAGATCGATACGACCTTCCTGATCTCGCACCGGATGAGCCTCGAGGATGCACCCAAGGGCTACAAGATGTTCCACGACAACCAGAACGAAGTGACCAAGGTCGTGCTCAAGCCCGACTTCGCGCCTTCCGCAATCGCAGCAGAATAGGACAAGAACCATGGCTGACAAATTCGCGATCGTGACCGGTGCCTCGACCGGCATCGGCTTCGAGCTCGCATCGATCGCCGCCGAGAACGGTTATGACCTGCTGGTCGTCGCTGACGAGCCGTTGATCGATGCTGCTGCGCGGGACTTCAAGCTGCACGGCGTGGAGGTCACTTCACTCGAGGCCGACCTGTCGACGCTGGATGGCGTCGACAAGCTGCTCGCCGCCACGGGTGGCCGCCGCATCGACCTGCTCTGCGCCAATGCCGGGCGCGGCCTCGGGCGGGGCTTTCTCGATCAGGATGTCGCCGACTGGCGCCGTGTCGTCGATACCAACATCACGGGGACGCTGTATCTGCTGCAGCACGTGCTCAAGGACATGGTTGCACGCGACGAGGGCAAGGTGCTGATCACCGGGTCGATCGCGGGATTTATTCCGGGGGCCTTCCAAGCGGTTTACAACGGCACCAAGGCGTTCGTGGATAGCTTCGCCGATGCCATCCGCAACGAGATCAAGGACGCAAAGGGCGTCACCGTTACGACGCTGATGCCTGGGCCGGTGGAGACCGAATTCTTCGATCGTGCCGGGATGCTCGACACCAGTGTCGGGGCTTCCGAAAGCAAGAGCGATCCTGCCGATGTCGCGCGGGACGGCTGGGACGCGCTCATGAAGGGTGACGCGCACATTGTCTCGGGCTGGAAGAACAAGATCCAGGCCGCCGTTGCGCACGTGACGCCGGCTTCGGTGCTGGCCGAACAGCACCGCAAGATGGCCGAGCCGGGCACGGCCGACAAAGGCTGATGACGATCGCGCATCGCTGCCCGGAACGATGCGCGCTCCTCACGGTGATGGGCTGGTGACCCCATGAAGATCGCAACCTACAACGTGAACGGCGTCAACGGTCGGCTACCGGTGCTCATGCGCTGGCTGACGGAAGAGCGTCCCGAGATCGTGGTCCTGCAGGAACTGAAGGCACCGCAGGAAAAATTCCCCGAGACCGCCATCCGCGACGTTGGCTACGACGTGATCTGGCACGGGCAGAAGAGCTGGAACGGCGTGGCGATGCTCAGCCGGGTCGGGGAAATCCATGAGACCCGGCGCGGTCTGCCCGGCGATCCCGATCCATCGCAAAGCCGCTACATCGAAGCGGCGATCAACGGGATCCTCGTTGCGGGCCTCTATCTCCCCAACGGCAATCCGCGGCCGGGTCCAAAATTCGAATACAAGCTGGCGTGGTTCGAGCGCTTTATCGAGCACGCGGCGGAATTGATCGGCACCGGCGCGCCGGTCGTGCTGGCAGGCGACTTCAACGTGATGCCGACCGAGCGCGACGTCTACAAGCCCGAGCGCTGGCTGAAGGATGCGCTGTTCGCGCCCGAAATCCGTGCGGCTTTCTTCCGGCTGCTCGATCAGGGCTGGACCGACGCGCTGCGCACGATCCATCCGGACGAGACGATCTACACGTTCTGGGACTACTTCCGGAACGCCTACGGCCGCGATGCCGGGCTGCGGATCGACCATCTGCTGCTGAGTCCGTCACTCGCAAACCGGCTGGTCGATGCGCAAGTGGATCGTCACGTGCGCGGCTGGGAGAAAAGCAGCGATCATGCGCCCACCTGGATCGAACTTGCGGACGCCAAGCCTCGCCGCACCCGGCGCACCTGATGGTGCTGCGAAGCGCCGGCATCCTGCTTCACCGGGCGGCGATGGTTGGCCACGAGGTTCTGCTGGTGCATCCGGGAGGCCCGTTCTGGCGCCGCAAGAAGGTCGGGGTGTGGCAGATGCCCAAGGGCCTGATCGAACAAGGCGAGGATGAGGAAGCCGCCGCGCGTCGCGAGGTTGGCGAAGAGCTCGGGATCACAGTCGAAGGAAAGCTCTCGCCGCTGGGCGAAGTCCGGCAGTCCGGCGGCAAGATCGTGATCGCGTTTACGATCGCGCGCGACTTCGACCCGGCATCGCTCGCCAGCAATACGATCGAGATCGAATGGCCGCCGCGCAGCGGCCAAAAGCTGACGGTGCCGGAAATCGATGAGGCGCGTTGGTTCGTTCTCGAAGAAGCGCGGCGCTGCATGCTGCCGAGCCAGGCGCCGCTGATCGATCGGTTGGCAGGCATCCTTCAGGCTGCACCAGGGTTGAATCCACAACGCTGCCAAGATGGAGAGTGACGATGGCCAGGCTCGACGCCGAAGACCGCAACAAGCTGGACGATGGCTTCTATGCTTTTCCCAAAGAGCGCAAGGAGCCGCTCGAGAACGCCGCCCATGTCCGCAATGCCATCGCGCGCTTCAATCAGGTCAAAGGCGTGAGCGATGACGAACGCGACGCGGCGTGGAAGCGGATTACAGCGGCCGCAAAGAAGCATGGCGTCGAGGTCACTGAGAAGAGCTGGCGTGAGATCGGCAAGGGCGCCTGATCGGCCAGGTCAGGCGAAGGCGCGTCCGCCGCTGACTCCTGACAAGCGCTACATCGTCGTACGCGGACGGCTTTGGCGTGCGGCCAATCCGTCACTGCCGCCAACGCAGCGCGTTGCCCTGGTCGGCCGGTTGATGGACGCACGCCGCGCCGTGGCCAGTGCGAAGCGGTCAGGCGATCCGCTTGCAGAGGACTCAGCCCACGCGGCGGTCGATGCAGCAAAGATCGCGCTTGGTGAGCGCGGTCCACCATGGTGGACCGACGGAGCGCCGGACCTCAATCGTCACATGGTCAGGAACACGCCTTACGCTGAATGGCACGCGCACCTTTGCGCAGACTTGCCGGGCGAACCGTGAGAGACGCTCCGTGGTCCTGATCGGCACCGCCGGCTGGTCGATCCCCAGGGCCGTAGCGGCGGCGTTCCCGGGTTCGGGATCGCACCTCGAACGCTACGCGGCCATTCTGCCTGCGGCCGAGATCAATTCGTCGTTCCATCGGCCTCACCGCCGAACGACGTATGAGCGATGGGCGGCGAGCACGCCCGCGGATTTCCGCTTCTCGGTGAAAGTACCAAAGGAGATCTCGCACGTCAGGAGATTGCTGGGCGCGCAGGAGCCGCTGGAGGTGTTTCTCGACCAGGCCGGCGGCTTGGGCGCGAAGCTGGGCGTCGTCCTCCTCCAGCTACCACCAAGCCTGGTGTTCCAACGTGGCACCGCCTCGGCGTTCTTCGCGGCGCTGAGCCAAGCTCTCGTCGCGCATGCGATCGTCGCTTGCGAGCCGCGCCATGCGACATGGTTCAGCGCGGAAGCCGATGCCTGCCTTCGAGAGCATCGGGTCGCCCGCGTTGCCGCAGACCCCATCGTCGCGCCGGGCGGCGAACGTCCGGGCGGCTGGACAGGACTACGTTACCGCCGCCTGCATGGGTCGCCGCGTATGTACTATTCCGCCTACGAGCCGCAACAGCTCGACACATTGGCGGATACGCTGACGATTGGGAATGAGGCCGCATCCGATTGGTGCATCTTCGATAACACAGCCTCGGGAGCTGCTATGGCGGACGCGCTGTACCTTCGGTCTCGTCTGCAATCCTCGCGCTGAGCAAATGCGCTGGACTGGCCCTGCCCTCCGTTCCCGGGTGAAGATCGGGTAGGAGTGCGCTAGTCTTCATCATATGGCGCGAAAGCAGACCCTGAAAGTGTACCGGACGCCGATCGGCTTCCATGACGCCTACGTCGCGGCACCTAGCCAGAAGGCAGCGCTGGCGGCTTGGGGGAGCGACGCCAACCTGTTCGCGCGCGGCATGGCGGAGCTCGTCACCGACGAGGAGCTGTCGCAGGAGGCGCTGGCCAACCCCGGCAAAGTCGTGCGCAAGCTGAGAGGGACGGCCGAGGAGCAGTTCGCCGCGCTTCCTCCATCGGCGCCGATCACGCACAACGAATGCAGCGAGAAGCGCACGAAAGCCAAACCGTCTTCTCGCAGTTCGCGAGCGAAACGAACTGCTCAGGCTGCGCCAAAACCTCCTCGGCCAGATCGTTCTCCCCTTGATGCAGCGCAAAAGGCGCTGGACGATGCAAATGCCCAGTTCGAGGACGCCCGCGGGCAATGGGCCGAACGTCAGGCCGAACTCGATCGGGAGCGGCGCGCACTCGAACACGATCACGATACGAAGCAGGCCGCGCTGCAACGTGAGCTGGACCGGGTCAAGGCGGCCTACGAGAAAGCCATCAGGAAGTGGCGTGGCTGAAACCACCGACCATTGATCAAAAAAGATCGAGATGCTCGTACAATCCGGTCGATCTTCTCTCCTGAAATGCCATATGCCTGGCGCCGTTTTGATGACTTTTTTCTGCCGTTCGGGATTGGAATACATTTCATTCAAATGATGGGTGTGAATAAATTTCCTTATAAGGGGAATTTTTTATAGTTCTTGTTGATTCTATTTCGAGTTATCTATGAATTAGATGCTTAGAGCCATGACAAATCCAAGGCTGAACCCCACCGTGTTATTGATCGGTGTTAATTTACACGGCGTGGTGGAACGGCTGATGTCGCAGCCGGTTAAGGCAGACGGAGCGGAACCGTCGCTACCGCCATCGGGGTTGCTGCAAGTGAATGGTATCTTCGAATGGGTCGCGCCGATCGCGACGATGGTTGCCGCGATGATGACGGCAGCCAACCTTGGCGCGCGCATGACGGGCTGGGGCTTTGTCGTCTTCACCGCCGGCTCGATCGCCTGGACGCTGATCGGGATCACGAGCGGCCAGACCAACCTGATCGTGTCGAACGGCTTTCTCGCGGTCGTCAACTGCGTTGGCATCTGGCGCTGGCTTGGCCGCCAGACCGCATATGAGGATGGCGGCAAGTCCGCCGAACGCGCGAGCCGCCGCGCGGACACGCCCACGCTGTTCACCGCGACCGGTATAGCCGGCCTTCCGGTGCAGACGCTTGGCGGAGCGCCGCTCGGCAAGGCCGTTGAAGCGCTGATCGAATGTGCGAGCGGAAGGGTCAGCTATGTCGTGGTCGCCTCGGGCGGTGTTGGCGGCGTCGACGAATGCCTGCGCCCGGTGCCGCGCGATCTCATCACGTTCCACAGCGATCGCCTTGCCGTGCGGCTCGGCGCCGAACAGTTTGCGCGCCTGCCCAAGCTCGGCACCGGCGCGTGGCCAAGCGACGGCGGCATGCCCGCTAGGACCGCCGCATGAGCCAGTGCCCGACGCGTAATGCGCACGGACTCGGACACAACCGCATCAGGGCTCGTCTAACTTACAGGAACCTGTCGATTTCTGAGGCGCTCAGCAAAGCTGACGTTTTTTGTTTGCTAGTTCATTTGCCCCAGCAGAGGCCTCAGGATCGATGCGACGAGACGGTCGCGATCCGCTCTGCGCTGTTTGTCTTCAGCGGGCGTAAGGGCAAGCTGGTCGATCTCAGCCGAAATATCGCGCTCGTCACGCGCGAGCACGATTTCGATCGCGCGCATCCGGTCCCGCATGACCGACAGCTCCATTGTCAGGGTGACCACCGCGCGCACAAGCCGATCGACCGTCGGGTCCGCCAGAAACGGCATGTCGCGCGGCGCGGCTGGCGGCCCCGACGGAAACTTGGCCGTCTGTGCGGTATCGGGCGTATCGAGTTTATCTGAAGTCACCATGGTTTGCGGCCTCCGAAAAAGAAGTAGGTGGCCGCACCCGATGACTCGTAATCGGCGAACAGTTGCTCCCGGTCGAATCCGGCCTCGGTGAGCTTGGCCGTCATGTCCAGTTCGACGAAGCCGGTCCAGAATGGCTCGCCGTTGTTGCGCACCTGCCAGTCGTTGGTCGCCTGCTTGACCAGGGGAATGCGGTGCGCATGGTACGGGATGTCCAGATGCACGACGAGGCCGCCGGGACGCAGCAGCCGCCAACATTCCCTGAGGATCGGACCGACTTGCTCGGCCGACGTCTCGTGGAACATGATGATCGAGGTGATCAGGTCGAAGCTTTCGTCGGGGAAGCCGGTGTCCGCCGCATCGCGCTCGTGAAAGTCGATCGCTACGCCGGCGCTCTCGGCGTTGCCGTGCGCGTAGCGCAGCAGCGGCCGTGCGCAGTCGAGCCCGACGACACGCGCCTCCGGGTAGAGCCGCTTATATGCCTGGGTCTGGTCACCGGTCGCGCAGCCCATGTCGAGGATCGCCGTGGGGGAGAGATCCGGCGCCCGGCGTTGCGCCACTTCGGCCACGAACCGGCCCATCGATCCGCCATCATCTGCCTTCGCTGCCGACATGCCCTTGGCGCTGCGGTACAGTTCGAGCGTGCCGGTGTAGTTGAGCCCCTGCTCGATATCGTCCGGCCGCTGTTCGCGCCAGTAGCCGCCGGGCTGGCGATGGATCTCGGTGGTCTTGACCGGCGCTTTGACCACAAGCTCATCGCTCAGGTGAAGGCTGCCCCCGCTGGGCGTGGCATCGCGAAGCGCCTGGAAGGCTGCGAGACGGTTTTCCAGCAACCGATCGGTGGTGTCCTGCACCGAGTCCCACATCAGGTTCTGGCTGTGATACGTGAGCGTCGCCCAAAGCTGAAACAGCGGGTCGTCGGCCAAAGCCGCGCTCGCCTCCTTGCGGTTGGTCGGCGCCGCGCCGGTTCTGGCAGCGTACGCGGGTGCGGCATGACTCTCGAAGCGCTCCGCGAGCGCCGCCTCGACCTCAAAGTTGATGAACTTCTTGAGGCTCGTGACGAAGCCCTGACGAGCCGCTTCATCATGGTTGGGCGTGAAGGCCATACGGTTGGGCGTCGCGGTCGGTGTCATGTTGGGAAGCTCAATCAATCGAGGCAAAGGTGCAATACGGCTGGTCCTGTTTCTTTCGCGGGACGGACAGGCTTCAGCGACCGAGCGCGCGGATCGCGGTGTCCTCGAGCGGAATCGATGTCGTCTTGGCTTCGGTGAAGAAGTCTGCGCTGTGCTGGGCGCCGTCGCGGCCGACGCCCGAGGCGCGGTATCCGCCGAACGGCGCGCGCAGTTCGCGCATCATCGGGGTGTTGATCCAGATCGTCCCAGCGCGGATCTTGCGGCTGCAGGTCATTGCCGTCGCGAGGTCGCGCGTCCAGACGTAGGACACCAGGCCGAAGTCCGACTGGTTGGCGATCGCGATCGCCTCGTCGAGCTCCGAGTAGACGAGGAACGTGGCGAACGGTCCGAATATCTCTTCCTGACAGATGCGCGCATCGTTGCCGGGCGCCATCGCGACGATCGGTTCCATGTACCAGCCTTGCTCGAATCCCGCAGGTATCCCACCGCCGCACAGGATTTCGGCGCCGTCCGAACGCGCGACATCGAGGTAGCCACGCACGTGATCGCGATGCGCGGCAAACGCGAGCGGGCCCATCTCGGTCGCGGTGTCGAGCGGATTGCCGATCCGGATCTTTCTCGCGCGTTCCACGAACGCCGCGATGAAGCGGTCGGCGATCGAGCGGTGAACGATGATGCGCGATCCGCCGAGGCACTGCTGCCCGTTGCTCGCGTAGATCGCGAGCAGCGTCCCATCGAGCGCCCGCTCGATGTCGGCATCGGGCGCGACGATCGCCGCCGACTTGCCGCCCAGTTCCATGATCGCGGGCTTCAGCCGCGCGCCTGCCGCGGCCATGATCCGTTTGCCGGTTTCGGTGCCTCCGGTGAAGCCGATCATGTCGATGTCCGGGTGGCTGGTCAGCGCCTCGCCGGTGACTGAACCGCGTCCGTTGACAACGTTGACAACGCCTTCGGGCAGGCCAGCCTCGTGCATGATCTCGACCATCCGCAGCGTCGATTCCGGCGTGTATTCGGACGGCTTGAGCACGCAGGTGTTGCCGAACGCGATGCAGGTCGCGATCCGCATCGATCCGAGCGCGAGCGGCGCGTTCCACGGCGCGATCAGCGCGGCGACGCCCTTGGGTTCGCGCGTGGTGTAGGTGAGGAACTGCGCGTTCTGCAGGTACGTCTCCCCCGCGACGGTGCTGGCGACTTCGGCGAAGCGGCGGAAGTTCTCGCCGGCGCGGTCGATCAACGGACGCACGCCCGCGATCGGCAGGCCGGTGGTGCGCGCCTCCAGCGCCGCCAGTTCGTCGCCGTGCGCGCGCAGGCGCTGGTCAATGGCGTAGAGGATGTCGTTGCGGCGGTCGGTCGACATCGTCGACCAGTTCCCGAACGCGGCGCGTGCCGAGAGGACTGCACGATCGACCTCGCCTGCATCGGCCTCACGCAGTTCGCAAGTCACCTCACCGGTGGCCGGGTCCGCGATCGGCAGCAGGTGTCCGCCGCCAGTGGCAACACGCTGTCCTTCGATCAGGCTGGAGACGGTCACGGTCATCGGTGCTGGCCTTTTATCGTGTCACTTGTCGCAGCGAGCGCTTATTTCGCCCACTTCTTCTCGAAGTCCCAGACCTCGTCGAAGCCGATCAGCGAGCAGAATTCCTTGAAGTTGAAGATACCGTCGGGCTCGCCGATGCCGTCCTGCTTGAGATCGCGCAGTGCCTTCTCGACCGCGGCGGCCGCGACGAGGCTCGTGAGCGAGGGGTAGATCGCATAGGCGAAGCCCAGCTGCTCCAGCACCGAGGAGACCGGCACCGGTGTCAGTCCGCCGTTGGCCATGTTGGCCATCACCGGCTTGTCGAACGCCGCGCAGGCGGCGCGCATTTCCTCTTCGCTGGTCAGCGCCTCGGGAAACAGCACGTCTGCGCCGGCCTTCGCGTAAGCTTCCATCCGGCGCATGACACCGTCCATGCCCTCGCTCTGGCGGCAGTCGGTCCGCGCGATCACCACGAAGTCATCGGAGCTGCGCGCGTCGATCGCAACCTTGATCTTCTCGACCATGTCCTCGAGCGGGATCAGCCGCTTGAACGGCGTGTGCCCGCACTTCTTGGGGAATTCCTGGTCCTCGAGCTGGATCGCGGTGACGCCGGCCGCCTCATAGCCCCTGACGGTGTGGTGGACGTTGAGCAGGCCGCCATAGCCGGTGTCGCCGTCGGCGATGACCGCGGCGTTGCTGCTGCGCACCAGCGTTTCCATGCGGTTGCGCATCTCGCTGTAAGTCGCGATCCCGGCATCGGGCAGGCCCCAGGCCGAAGCGGTGAGCCAGTACCCGGTGCCGTAGACAAGGTCGAACCCGACCTTGTTGGCGATCACCGCTGTGATCATGTCCTGGATGCCGGGAACGACGAAGAATTTTCCGGTCGCCAGTTTTTCGCGAAGGATGGGGCTTGCCATGATGGGCTCCTGCAGATCTTGAAGTGAGTGCGCGCTCAGGCGGCGGTGAGCGCCGCGAGGTAGTCGATCGTCTCCTGCTCGGAGACCACGTCAGCGTATTTCGCCTCCATGTCGAACAGGTTGGCGCGGTGCGGATCGGGGTGGCGATCGCCGCAGGCCTCTTCGATCACCATCGTGCGGAAGCCGTGCTGCATCGAGTCGACGCAGGTCGCGCGGATGCAACCGCTCGTCGTCACGCCGGTCAGCAGCACGCTGTCGCAGCCCATCACCGTCAACGTGGCGGCGAGCGAGGTGCCGAAGAAGGCGCTGGCATACTGTTTCGAGACGACCAGTTCATCGTCGCGCGGCTCCAGCCCGGCAGGCCAGGCGGCCATCGGATTGCCGCGCGTGAAATAGCGCATCGGCTTGGACTTCTCGAAGAAGCGGCCCCCGTCGACGCCGCTGGGGTGCAGCACGACGTTGGTGAGGATTACCGGAATGCCCGCCGCGGTGGCTGCCTCGCGCACGCGCAGCGCGGAGGCGAGCGTTTCCTCCACGCCCGCGTAGAGGTCGCAAGTCGGATCGAAGTAGCCCTGCACGAAATCGACCAGCAGCAACGCTGGTCGCTGGCCGAACCCGACCCGGCGGCCATAAGCGCGCTTGTAGTTGTCGCCGAGTTCGTCGGTCATGGTGCTTCCTCGTAGAGCCAGGGCTGGATCTGCCGCTGACTTGCTTCGAATTGGGCGATCGCGTCGCGGTCGCGCAGGATCATGTCGATCTCGTCGAGTCCGCCCAGCAGACGATCGCGGTCCGCCGCGGGGATGTTCAGCGCGGCGATCTCGTTGCCGGCGCGCAGTTGATCTGCGGCAACGTCGATCGTCGCATGGCCGCTTTGCGCGATCCGTTCGATAGCCTCGCGGCTCATCGTCACCGCGAGCATGCCGTTGCGCAGCGCGTTGGCCGCGAAGATCTCGCCGAATGAGACCGCGATCACACACCGGATGCCGTAGTCGGCCAGCGCCCATACCGCCTGTTCGCGGCTCGATCCGCAACCGAAGTCCTCGCCCGCGAGCAGGATCTGCGCGCCGGTGGCGGCCTCGTCATCGAACGCGGAGCCAAGGATCGGGGCGTCGTCGGCGGTGAACCGCCGGTCGCGGAACAGGCATTCGCCCAACCCCTCGCGCTGCATCAGCAGCAGGAAGCGCGCGGGGAAGATCACGTCGGTGTCGACGCGGTCTTCCATCAGCGGGATGACCGGCGAGCTGACGAGGCTGAGCGGCGTCATGCGGCAAGCTCACGCACGTCGGTGAGCCGTCCGGTCACTGCGGCGGCGGCGGCCATCGCCGGGCTCATCAGGTGCGTGCGGCCGCCGGGACCCTGGCGGCCTTCGAAGTTGCGGTTGGACGTGGAGGCACAGCGCTCACCGGGTTCGAGCCGGTCGCCGTTCATCGCCACGCACATCGAGCATCCGGCCTCGCGCCATTGGAAGCCGGCGGCGCGGAAGATCGCGTCGAGCCCTTCGGCCTCGGCCTGCCGCTTGACCGCCGTCGAGCCGGGCACGACCATCGCATGCACGGTCGGCGCCACCGACCGGCCTAGAGCGACCTGCGCGGCTTCGCGCAGATCCTCGATGCGCCCGTTGGTGCAGGAGCCGATGAACACGCGGTCGATCGGAATCTCGCTGAGCGGCGTGCCGGGCTCGAGCCCCATGTAAGCGAGCGCACCCACGATGCGCTTTCGTTCGCCCTCGGCTGCAACGTCGTCGGGGTTCGGCACGAGTCCGCCGATCGGCAGCGCGTCCTGCGGGCTTGTGCCCCAGGTAACCTGGGGAGCGAGCGCCGACACGTCGAAGGTCACGGTACGGTCGTAATGCGCGCCCGGATCGGAAGGCAGCGTGCGCCAATAGGCCAGGGCCTGCACGAATGCGGCACCCTTGGGCGCGCGTTCCGCTTTCGCCAGCCACTCGTAGGTCGTTTCGTCGGGCGCAACGAGGCCGATCCGCGCGCCGGCCTCGATCGTCATGTTGCACAGAGTCATGCGTGCAGCCATCGACATCGCCTCGATCGCGGGGCCGCGATATTCGACAGCGTAACCAGTTGCGCAGCCGGTCCCGTGCTGTCCGATCAGTGCGAGCGCGACATCCTTGGCGGTGACATGCGGGGGCAGCCTGCCCTCCAGCCGCACTTCCATCGTTGCGGCCTTGCGCTGCACGATCGTCTGGGTGGCGAGCACCGTGGCGCAGTCGCTGGCGCCGATCCCGAACGCCAGCGCACCGAACGCGCCGTGAGTCGAGGTGTGGCTGTCCCCGCAGGCCAGCGTCGCGCCGGGCAGGGTGAAGCCCAGTTCAGGCCCGATCACGTGGACGATGCCCTGCCGCCGGTCGCTCAGATCAAGGTGCTCGATGCCGAAGTCGCGCGCGTTGATGCGCAGCGTCTCGATCTGCGCCTGCGCGGCGGGCTCGGCGACCGCGAGATCGCGGCCCGAGGTCGGCACCGCGTGATCGGGCTGCGCAAGGTTGGTTTCGCGGCGGCGGACAGCGCGCCCCGATGCGCGCAAGGCCGCGAACGACTGGTGCGTGCTGGTCTCGTGCAGCAGGTGCCGGTCGACGTAGATCAGCGCGGTGCCATCGCCGTAATCGCGAACGACGTGGGAGTCCCACAGCTTCTCGTAAAGCGTGCGCGGCTCCATCAGAACTCGCTCATCAACCGGCCGAAGCCCATCAGCCTCTCGTCGATACCGTTGGCGCGGAGCGCATGCCAATACGTCGCGGTGTTGATCGCGATCACCGGCTTGCCCAGCCACAGCTCGGCGGCGGCCGCGATTCGGATCGCCGAGAGGTTGGTGCCCACCTGGATCAGCGCATCGACATCGTCGCCGTCGAGCGCCTTCAACGTATCGACGATGCACCGCTCCTCGACTTCGGCGATCGACGTCCAGGATGGGCACTGCAACGCGATGTCGCGCACGGTCTCGTAGCCGTGGTCCGAGAGGAACCCGCGGACCTCGGCATTGGCGGTGGGATAGTAGGGCGAGAAGAACGCGACCTTGCGGATCCCCCCATACGCCCCGAGCGCAGCGGCGACCGCGTCCGCGCCGGTAGAGACGCCGAGGCCAGACACGCCTTCGACGTTTTCGCGCCACTTGCGCGCGCCTTCGGCGCCGCCGAAGAACGTGACCGCTGACATGCCCATGACCAGATAGTCGGGCCGGCAGGTCAGTACGCCTTTGACCGCATCGATCGTGTTGTGGCTGATCTCCCAGGCGCCAGCCATGAACGTCTCGTTGGAGACCGCCTGCGCGTCGTCGACCACGATCCGGCTGTAATGGTTGGTGACGCCCGGGACGCGCAAGTCGTCGAAGTCGGGCTGGACGACGGTGTTGGTCGATGGTCCGAGCACGCCGAACTTGCGGCGCCAGGCGAGCTGGTCGCGATTGCGGCGCCCCGGTACCGTGTCGAGGCTCACGCGATCGCCTCCGCGTCGGCCAGGCTCTGGAACATCGCCTGCCGCAGGAGGTAGGCACGGCGTGTGACCGGATCCGCCGCGGTGGCGGCGATCCGCGCCATGCGCGCGCCGTGCGCTTCGCCCGGCGCCTGCTCGATCAGCGCCTTGTTCTCGATCGACTGTGCCTGGATGAACGCCGTGGTCACGCCCCGGCGCTGACGGTCGAACCGGGCGAGCTGCTCGGCATCGCCGTCCTTGCGCAGGATCGTCCAGAGCTTGTCAGCCAGGTTCCACACGTCATGGATGCCGCTGTTCATGCCGAAACCGCCTAGCGGGTTGTTGAGATGCGCCGCATCGCCGACCAGCATCATTCGGCCGGTGTGGAATGTCTTCGCCACCCTTTGATGTACACGGTAGATCGTGCGGTGCGAGGTCTCGACTTTCTGCCCCGGCACGATGCGATCGAAGACGGCCGCGACGGACTCCTCCGACAGCAGCTCCTCGTTGCTGGTCTCGACACTCGCGGGCACCAGGATGCGCCAGAGCTCGGGCACGCGCAGCAACACCAGCCACTCTTGCGGATCGGCGAGGTAGTTGACGTAGGCCAGGTCGGTGATCGTCCGTTCGATCGGATGCGCGGTGGACAGGCTGACGAACTTCTCTTCGTAAGTGAAGCCGTCGAAGCCGATGTTCATGGCCGAGCGCACCGCCGAATGCCCTCCATCGGCGCCGATCAGGAACCGCGCCCGGATCGTCTCGGTCTTGCCGGCGCGCGACACCGTGACAGTAACGCCGTCCGCGTCCTGCTCAGCACCCAGCACTTTCGTGCCGAAGCGCATGTCGGCATGGGCGAGACCCGGCAGCCGGGCCGTGAGCAGTTCCGACATGTGGTACTGCGGGCACTGTAAGCGGTAGGGAAACCGGGTTCGATCAGCCAGTTCGCCAAGGTCGAATTCGACGAACTGGCCGGATCGCCGGTCGCGCCACTGGTAGACCGGGGCCTTGAGGCCCAGCCCGATCAGAGGCTCGGCTGCATCGATCTCGTCGAGCATTTCCAGTGTCGAGGCGTGGAAGGTGGAGGCTCGCAGGTCGCTCGCGCAGCTTTCCGTGGTCTCGCAGCAAACCACATTTATGCCCATGCTTGCGAGCCGGGCAGCGCCTATGGCGCCCACCGGGCCTGCTCCCGCAATCACCACTTCAGTCTGGAGCACTGCGGTCCCACCCGTTGCACGGCGCCAACCTGCGCCTGCCCTCGGCAATGACCCCAGGCGTCCGCCGGGGCCATCATGGAGCCATCCGATGTCCACCGCGCGAACATTCGCCTTTGCGCAACGAACGGAACCCGGCAATATCGGAATCGCTCCATCACGAAAGTCTCGCGATGAGCCGGAGATCGACAGTGGCCGAGGACTCATCCATTCGATTGATCGGCCGTGCCCTGGACATCTTGCGCGTGATCAACCGGCAAGGCGCGCCGAGTATGGCGGAAATCGCCAAGGCACTCGATCTGCCTTACCCGACTGCGCTGCGCATCGTGCGCGCGCTGATCGAGGAAGGCGTGATCGAGCGGGAGTCCACGCGCAAGCGCTACCGCGTCACGCCGCTTGTCCAAGCACTGTCCTACGGCTTCCAGAACCACGACCGACTCGTCACGAGGGCGCGCGGTCCGATCCGCGCGTTGACGGAGAAAGTGCATTGGCCGATCACCGTCGTCACGCGCGTCGGCAACGTCATGGTGGTGCGCGATTCGACCAGCACGCAGACGCCGATGACGTTCAGTCACTATTATCCCGGCTGGCAGGTGCCGCTGATCCAGTCCGCTTCAGGCCGCGCATATCTGGCCAACACCCAGCGGGAGGCCCGCGAGTCGCTGGTCGCTCACATCGAAGCCTCGGGCTCCGAGGCGGAGATCGGCATGCTGCGGCATTTTGAGCAGAGCGGAGAAGTCGAGCGGATTCGCGAACAGGGCTACGCCGCCGTCGCGCGCACGGCTTATTCCGCCAATCCGGGGCGAACGTCGTCCTTCGCGGTTCCACTTTTTGCCGGCGAGGACCTTCTCGGCACGTTGACGCTCGTGTTCTTTGCCTCGGCCATGTCGCTGGCAGACGCGGTCGCGCGCTATTTCCCGGACGTCCAGAGGACGGCTCAGCAGATCGGAGCGGACATGCTCGCCGACGACTAACCGGCCGCATCCTGTTCGTGAGACGAACTTTCGTCGGCTGCCATCTCGCGGCGGCGCTCGGCAAAGCTGAATTGGGCTTCGCCGCATGTGGCTCTGTGCGGCGCAAAGGCTGGAGCGGCGATGCAAGACAAATTCGACGTGATCGTGGTCGGTGCGGGCACAGCCGGGATTCCAGCCGCCCTGGCAGCGGCCGAGCGCGGCTTGCGCATCGCACTGATCGAGGCAGCGGACGACATCGGCGGCACGCTTGTGCTGTCGGGCGGATCGATCAGCGCCGCCGGCACGCCGATGCAGCGCGCGGCAGGGATCGAGGACAGTGCAGAGCGGCATTTCGCCGACGCGCTGCGGATCAACCACGGCACCGGCGATCACGTGCTGCTTCGCGCCTGGATCGATCGCGCGGCCGAGACGATCGACTGGCTGCTGTCGCTAGGCTGGACCTGCACGCCGTTCGAGCCGGTGTTCGCGCCCGAACACGACCTTTACACCACGCCTCGCACGTATCGGAGCACCCAGCAGGGCTTCTCGCTGATCTCGGCGTACCGCGGCGCGCTGGAGAAGGAGACAGCCTCCGGGCGCATCGAACTGTTCCTCGGTACGCGCGTGACCGACATCGTCATGGAAAGCGGCACCGCCACCGGCGTTGTCGCAAGGCACGGCGAGCAGGATCTGCGGCTCGCAGCCCGAGCCGTCATTCTCACGACCGGCGGCTTCAGCGGCAGCGCGCGCCACT
Organism: Actinobacteria bacterium 21-64-8; assembly: GCA_903970225.1. Classification (GTDB taxonomy): domain Bacteria; phylum Pseudomonadota; class Alphaproteobacteria; order Sphingomonadales; family Sphingomonadaceae; genus Novosphingobium. Next base: position 15,718 of record CAJCHR010000050.1, read on the forward strand.
GGCAGGACATCCACGGCATCGTGCCGCTGCGCTACCACATCGACACAGTGGTCGGCGACGGCATCGACCTCGTGCGCGGTGCGGGGGGCGCGCTGTGGCACGAGGACACGCTGCTGCCTTCGTTCGGCGGCACGCGCGACCTTGGCGCTCCGGCGTCGGCATGGGTCCACTCGGTGATCGTTCCCTCGGTTCGCCAGCCCTGGGAAATCTACGTCAACGAGAACGCCGACCGCTTCATGCCCGAGGACGAGCCGATCATCGATGCGCGCGAGCGTGCGATCATGCGCCAGCCCAACTGGTCGTTCTGGGTGCTCTATGACGAGGCGATCCGCCGCGAGGCCCCGCCGCTGTTCAAGTGGGAGCCCGACAAGCTGGAGTCGCTGTTCGAGGGCTTCGACGAGGATTACGTGCGCGCCGATAGCATCGCGCAGCTCGCCGCACGTTGCGGTCTTCCGCCGGCCAGGCTTGCGGCGACGATCGACCTCTACAATCGCGGTCAGGCGGTTGGCAGCGACATGCTCAAACGCACCCACCTGCCCCGGCCGATCGCCGAAGGTCCGTTCTACGCCGTGCGGCACTATGGCTATTCGATCTGCTGCTATCCCGGCGTGCGGGTCGATCACCAGCTGCGTGTGGTGGACGACGAAGGCACTCCGGTTCCCGGACTCTACGCCGCGGGCGAAGCGATCGGGATCGGTTTCCTCGGCCATGGCTTCCTGAGCGGCGGCATCGTGTCCTCGGCGGTGACGTTCGGGCGGCGGCTCGGCCAGGAGGTGCTCGCCTGACCATCCGCGTGTTCGCCGCGCGAACAGCCCGGACCCGATCCGTTTTCGCCGCGCCCAAGTGGGATCATGGGCATCGCCCGACAATCCAACCGGAAACGGAAAGGGCAAAGACGTGGCACGGTGGCTGAAACAGGCAGAGCGCGCGAGCGAGAAGAAGGCAACCGATCGCTCGGTGCGCGAAACGGTCGAGCGTACGCTGGCGGACATCGCCGATCGCGGCGACGCGGCGGTGCGCGAACTGTCGGAGAAGTTCGACAAGTGGTCGCCCGAGAGCTTCCTGATGTCCGACGCCGACAAGCAGGCCTGCCTCGACCAACTGTCCGACCGCGATCTCAAGGACATCGAGTTCGCCCAGACGCAGGTGCGCCGCTTCGCGCAGATCCAGCGTGAGAGTATCCAGGACGTCGAGGTCGAGACTCTGCCGGGCGTCGTGCTCGGGCACAAGAACGTGCCGATCAACGCGGCCGGATGCTACGTGCCTGGCGGCAAGTATCCGCTGCTCGCCTCCGCGCACATGTCGGTGATCACCGCCAAGGTCGCGGGCGTGAAGCGCGTCGTGACCTGCGCGCCGCCGTTCCAGGGCAAGCCCGCGCCGGCAATCGTCGCGGCGCAGGTCATGGCGGGCGCGGACGAGATCTACGTGCTCGGCGGGATCCAGGCGATCGGCGCGATGGCCATCGGCACCGAGTCGATCCGCCCGGTCGACATCCTGGTGGGCCCCGGCAACGCCTTCGTCGCCGAAGCCAAGCGGCAGCTGTTCGGCCGCGTTGGCATCGACCTGTTCGCGGGCCCGACCGAGACGCTGGTAATCGCCGACGAGACCGTCGACGGTGAACTGTGCGCCACCGATCTGCTCGGCCAGGCCGAACATGGCCCCGACAGCCCGGCGATCCTGCTCACCACGTCAGAGGCATTGGCGCGCGATACGATCCGCGAAGTCGAGCGGCTGCTCACGATCCTGCCGACCGCGGCGCACGCCGGTGCGGCATGGCGCGATTTCGGCCAGGTGATCGTGGCCGACAGCGACGAGGAAATGGTCGCCATCGCCGACGATCTCGCCTCCGAGCACGTCCAGGTGATGACGCGCGACCCCGATTACTTCCTGCAGAACATGACCAACTACGGCGCGCTGTTCCTCGGGCCGCGCACCAACGTGAGCTACGGTGACAAGGTAATAGGCACCAACCACACGCTGCCGACAAAGAAAGCGGCGCGCTACACCGGCGGCCTCTGGGTCGGCAAGTTCCTCAAGACCTGCACCTACCAGCGCGTGCTGACGGACGAGGCCTCGGCGCGGATCGGCGGCCATGTGTCGCGGCTGTGCGCCCTGGAAGGCTTCGTCGGCCATGGCGAGCAGGCGAATATCCGCGTTCGCCGCTACGGTGGCCGCAACGTGCCGTATGGCGGGACGGTGGACTAGGCGATGGCGCCGGGAAACATCGGCATCGTCGGCGCCGGGCTGGTCGGGCTCGGCTGGGCCATCGTGTTCGCGCGTGCCGGCCATGCTGTCAGGCTCTACGACAACGCGCCGGGTGCCGCGGCGGAAGCGCGCAGGACCATCGCCCTGCGGCTGGATGATCTGCGG
>CAJCHR010000051.1 GCA_903970225.1 Actinobacteria bacterium 21-64-8
AGCTTGGTGACGCCGTCGACCAGTCGCGCCACTTCGGGGCCGAACAGGCGCTCGACCTCCTCGATCGTCGCCAGTGTATCCTCGACCGTGTCGTGGAGCAGCGCGGTCATGATCGTCTGCTGGTCGAGCTTGAGCTCGGTCATCAGGCCGGCGACTTCGATCGGATGGCTGAAGTAGGGATCGCCGCTCGCGCGCTTCTGGCTGCCGTGCTTCTGGACGGTGTAGACATAGGCGCGGTTGAGCATCGCCTCGTCGGCATCGGGATTATAGGCGAGGACCCGTTCCACCAGTTCGAATTGACGCAGCATCCCTGCTGAAATGCGAGCCTTTCCGGGCTGCGGCAAGGGCGAAGCGAGCGCCGCCGCCAATTGAGGCAGTGACGGGCGGTTTTCGGCTTTACCGCGATCAGGGGCTCATCGCCCCTTCGAGGCCTTCTTGAGGCCTTGGCCCGTCAACCCCGTAGCCGCCGATAGGTGGGAGATGAAGGCGTCAGTCCACGATCACCGAAGTCGCACCGATTTGCCCAATCGCGCGGCTTTTTATTATTTGCTCACCGCTCAGTCTTGCGGCGCGCGCCAGTCCGTGCACAACGTTCTCAGGAGGCGGCGCGAAAACAAGCGGCGCGGGAGAGACATCACATGACAGACGCAGCAACCCCCAAGAAGCGCTACCGCGTCGTCCAGTGGGCGACGGGCAATGTCGGATCGCGCGCGCTGCGCAACACGATCCAGCATCCGGATTATGATCTGGTCGGCGTCTGGGTGCACAGCGCGAGCAAGGCAGGCCGCGACGCGGGAGAGCTCGCCGGGATCGCGCCGATCGGGGTAAAGGCTACCAACAGCATCGACGAAGTGCTCGCGCTCAAGCCCGACTGCGTGCTGTACATGCCGCACGTGTTCAGCGTCGACGAAGTCGTGCGCATCCTCGAATCGGGCGCGAATATCTCCTCGACGCGGATGGAACTGCAGAACCCCGCCGCGCTCGGTGATCCCACGATTGCCGCGCGCATCGAAGCCGCCTGCCAGAAGGGGGGCACCTCGGTCCACGCCAGCGGATCGAGCCCGGGGTTCATCAGCGAGGCACTGCCGGTCGTGCTCGCCTCGATCCAGCGGCGTCTCGATCACCTGCTGATCGACGAGTTCGCCGATTGTTCGAGCCGCAATTCGCCCGAGATGATCTTCGAGATGATGGGCTTCGGCCAGAAGCCGGGCTCGTACAACGAAGGCCAGCTTCATCACCTGAAGACCAGCTTCGCGCCCACGCTCCAGCTGCTGTCGACCTCGCTCGGCCTGCCGATCGACCGGTTCGAGGTCATCGGCGCCGAGGGCATCGCGCGCAACGACGTGCCGATCGCGGCGGGCTTGGTGCCCAAGGGCACCGTCGCGGCGACGCGCAGCACGCTGATCGGCTACCACGGCGACACTCCGCTGATGACGTTCCGCGCGAACTGGTTCGTCTCGACCGACGTCGACACCAGCGACGGCGAAGTCTGGGATTTGCGCAAGGAATCGGGCTGGCGGGTCATCATGCAGGGCGATTGCCCGCTGCGGCTCGACATCACCTTCCCGGTCTCGGAGGAGGATTACCCCGAGATGACCCCCGGCCTCACCGCCAACCGCCCGGTCAACGCGATACCTTACGTTTGCGAAGCGGCTCCCGGCATTGTGACGACGTTCGACCTGCCGCAGATCGTGGCGCGGCTGGGGTGATCAAGAGCGGCGTCCGCGGCTTCGCTGTCGGACGCCCTCGCCAAACCTTGACCCCATCTCCGCGCCCCGCCAAAGCAGCGCCATGGAGAGCGCCCCCGCCGATATCGCCGCCCTGAGCTTCGAGGACGCGCTGCGCGGACTCGAAGACGTGGTGCGCAAGCTTGAATCGGGCGACGTGCCGCTCGACGATTCGATCACGCTGTACGAACGCGGCGAGGCGCTGCGCAAGCATTGCCAGGCGCGGCTGGATGCGGCGCAGGCGCGGATCGAGAAGATTGTCGCCGGGCCCGACGGCAACGCCATAGGCACTCAGCCGTTTGACGATTCCAGCCGCTAAATTGACCGAGACACACCTCGTGGACGACCTTCTCAAAACCGCGCTGCGCCAGATCCAGCAGGAGATCGACGCAGCGTTCGACGTGATCATTCCAGTGCCTCAAGACACACGCGCCAAGCTGGTCCAGGCCATGCGCTATGCGGTGATCGGCGGCGGCAAGCGGCTGCGCCCACTGCTGCTGTGTGCCACCGCGGACATTCACGGCGTCGACCGCAGCGCCTCGGTTCGCGCGGGCGCAGCGCTGGAGGCGATCCACGTCTATTCGCTGGTGCATGACGATCTGCCGTGCATGGACGATGACGAGCTTCGCCATGGCAAGCCAACCGTCCACCGCGCGTTCGATGAGGCCACGGCCGTTCTGGCCGGCGACGCACTGAACGATCTCGCGTTCGAGATACTGTCCGATCCGGCGACGAGCGGCGATCCGTTCACCCGGATCGAACTGGTGCGCACGCTGGCCTTGGCGAGCGGGCATCACGGGATGGCGGGGGGCCAGATGATGGACCTCGTCGCGGAGAACGAGACGTTCGACCTGCCGACGATCACCCGGCTGCAGCAACTCAAGACCGGCGCGCTGCTCGGCGCGGCGGTAGAAATGGGCGCGATCCTGGGCCGGGTTCCGCCCGAGGGCCGCACGCATCTGCGCGGCTATGCGCGCGATATCGGCCTCGCGTTCCAGATTGCGGATGACCTGATCGATCATGAGGGCGACGCCGAGGCAGCGGGCAAGGCGGTGGGCAAGGACGCTGCGGCCGGCAAGCAGACGTTCGTTTCGCTGCTTGGCGCCGAACGCGCGCGCGCGCAGGCCCAGATGCTGGTCGAGCAGGCAATCGAATACCTTCAGCACTATGGCTCCGAGGCTGACCTGCTGCGCGCGGTTGCGCGGTTCATTGTCGAGAGGGATCGCTGATGCCGCAAGCAGCAGACGAGCGCGTTGGCGTTTATCCGGGCACGTTCGATCCGCTGACGCTGGGCCATGCGGACATCATCCGTCGCGGTTCCAAGCTGGTCGACCGCCTGATCATCGGCGTGACCACCAACCCCTCGAAGAACCCGATGTTCACGCCCGAAGAGCGCATGGCGATGGTCACGCGCGAGGTTGCGGCGCTGGGCGTCACCAATGTCGAAGTGGTCGGCTTCAACGCGCTGCTTATGAAATTCGCCGAAAAACAGGGTGCATCGCTGATCGTGCGCGGCCTGCGCGCGGTGACCGATTTCGAATACGAATTCCAGATGACCGGCATGAACCGGCAGATCAACGCCGGGATCGAGACCGTTTTCCTTATGGCCGAGGTTGGCCTTCAGCCGATCGCCTCCAAGATGGTCAAGGAAATCGCGCTGCTCGGCGGGACGATCAAACCGTTCGTGAGCCCTGCGATCGAGGCGGACGTTCATGCGCGAGTGGCCGTCCTGGGTCGGCTTGGCGATTATTAGGCAGGGGCGTTCCTGCATTTGAGTGTTCATTGCCATGACAGCGGGGCGCGTCTATCCGCGCCGCTGATCGAGGATCGACCCAAGGACCGCCGATGACGTCGCGTTTGACTGTTTCCTTCGCCATGGTGCTGGCGCTGTTCGCCCTGCAGGGCTGCGCTCCCCACAAGCAAAAGGTGGTTTTGACCGCGCCCGCGGCGACTCTTTCCGCTGTTGTCGATCCTGACGTTACGCACGATCCCGACACTGTGCTCTATCTCGATCTGTCGGATGGCGGCCGCGTGGCGATCCGGCTGATGCCCAAGTGGGCACCCGCGCATGTCGAGCGGATCAAGACGCTGGCGAAGCAGGGCTTTTACAACGGGCAGATCTTCCACCGGGTGATCGAGGGGTTCATGGCGCAAACCGGCGACCCGACCGGGACCGGCCAGGGCGGATCGAAGCTTCCCGACCTGAAAAGCGAATTCAATGACCTGCCGCACCTTCGCGGCATGGTCTCGATGGCGCGCACCGACGATCCGAACTCGGCCAACAGCCAGTTCTTCATCGTGTTCTACCCGCGCTTCCAGCTCGACCACAACTACACCATATTCGGGCGTGTGATCAGCGGCATGCCGTGGGTCGACAAGATCGTGCGCGGCGAGCCGCCGACGAACCCGACCAAGATCATTCAGGCCTCGCTCGCGAGCGAGAACAAGCCGCTGCCGGCGTTCCCGCCGCCGCCGCCTCCCGCGCCGACGTCGCTTGTCCCAGCGCCTGCACCAGCGGCTGACCCGACCGATGCACCTCCGTCCCAGGTGGCTGCTCCGACCGATCTGCCCACGCCCGATGCGCCGGACCGTACGCAGAAGCGCCACGGCGGACACCGTCGTGGCGGCGGCATGGGCGGTGGCGGAATGGGCGGCGGCAACAGCGACGACGGAACGGGCGGACCGGGTCAATAGCGGCCGGCAACACGCGATGCGTGTTGACCTGTTCGATTTCGAGTTACCGACTGAGCGGATAGCGCTGCGTCCCGCGCGGCCGCGCGATGCGGCGCGGATGCTGGTCGTCGCGGGCGACGGGACGCCGTTCGCCGACCGGGTTGTATCCGAGCTTCCGGAGGCGCTGCGCAAGGGCGACGTGCTGGTGTTCAACGACACCCGTGTGATCCCCGCGCAGCTCGAGGGAACGCGCGGGGAGGCCCGGATCGGCGCGACGCTGCACAAGCGCATCGATCTGAGGCGCTGGCAGGCGTTCGTGCGAAACGGCAAGCGGTTGCGCCAAGGTGACGACATCGCCTTTGGCGCAGGCGTGAGCGCGATCGCCGAGGCGCGGCACGACGACGGCAGCTGGACACTCGCTTTCGCGGGCGACGAACCGGTAGAGGTCTTGCTCGAACGCGCCGGCCGGATGCCGCTGCCGCCCTATATCGCGGGGAAGCGCCCGACCGATGCGCAGGACCGAAGCGATTACCAGACGATGTTTGCGGACAAGGACGGCGCCGTTGCCGCTCCTACCGCCGCGCTGCACTTCACGCCCGACCTTCTCGCGCGCCTCGCCGAGGCCGGCATCGGCCACGAGACGCTGACGCTCCACGTCGGCGCGGGGACATTCCTGCCGGTGAAGGCAGACGACACCGAAACCCACGCGATGCATGCCGAGTGGGGCCGGATCGAGCCTGCCACCGCCGAGCGCCTCAACGCCGCGCGCCGTGCTGGCGGCCGGGTCATCGCGGTCGGCACCACTTCGCTGCGCCTGCTCGAAAGTGCCGCCGACGCGGACGGCACGATCCGCGCGTTCGAGGGCGATACTGCGATCTTCATCACCCCGGGCTACACCTTCCGCGCGATCGACGGGCTGATGACCAACTTCCACCTGCCACGCTCGACGCTGTTCATGCTGGTCAGCGCGCTGATGGGGCTCGAGCGGATGCGGGCGGTCTATGCGCACGCGATCGGTGAGGGGTATCGGTTCTATAGCTATGGCGATGCGAGCTTGCTTCTGCCCGGAGACTGAAGTCTCGGGCTCAGGCCACCTCAATCGTCCCATCGTCGTAGAGTACCAGTCCTGTGTTTGCGTTCTCGTCGAAAGCGCCTCCGCCGAGAACCGGTTCGGTTGCGGGCGCGATGCCGAGGGCGACCCAGGGCTGCGTCTCCGAATTGGTCTCGCCCGAATTGGCCGAGGTGAGAATTTCGATCTCGTCCTGCTCGATCACCATCGCTTGCGTGAGCGCGTTGCGAGCTGTGCGCTCCAGATCGGCGAGATAGGTCAGCGACTCATCGCCCAGAACCAACTGGCCGACACTCACAGCCGCGCGGATCGAATGGAATGCGCGTAACGAGACGCCCAGTTTGAAGGTCCAGTAGCCGCTGTCGATCGGACCATCGGTGCGCTGCTGCATCTGCAGCGTGGGATGCATGAGCTTTCCCTGACCGGGAGCACCTTCGGGCATTGCCAGGATATTGATCGCACGAAGACCCCGCTCGATGCCGGTCGCCACGGCTTTCGGGTCAGCGCCATGTCGCAAGGCACGCACCAGCGCGAGCATCGCGGTGGTGTGGCAATCGAGTTCCGGGTGAATATCGGAATTGAACACGGCCGCGTCGGTTGCCGCGCCCTCGACGTGAAATTGTATGGCGAGAAGGGCTTCGGCACATTGCAGGATGCGCTTTGAATAACCGGGCTCGGCATACACCCGATGTATCGTGTCCAGTGCGAGGACGACGAACGTCAGTCCGCGCACGAAGATCGTGTTGTACTTTTTCGGATCGTCGAGCGGCGCGTGTGCGAAATAGATGTCCAGATGGCGATCGAACCATGCTTTCAGCGTGGCAAGACGCTCGGCAGAAGGCGGCCGGACATCATCATATTGTCCCGTTTCCGCAAAGAGAAGATACGCCGCGATCGCATTGAGTTCGGCTCCGATGTCATAGGACATGCTGGGGTCGATGGACGCTCCGGCAATCGGCGGCTCTCCCACCATGAGATCGTGGTAATAATCAGGGTATTCGTAGAAGCCGCCGCCCGTCACCATGCGTATCTCGGATATCGCGAACGGTCGCCAGCGCATGGCCCAGCCTTGCCGGTAAAGGTTGCTGATTTCGCCGAAATGGCCGTTCTCGTTGGAATTGGCGGCAACCTCGATCAGCTTCTTCTGGTTCAACGGGACGACATGCACCCCCGTGGCGAAGCCGTGCATCGTCCGGCTTTCGTCCAGGTTCATGTATTTGAACCGCTTTCGCGTGATCTTCACATGCCCCATCGTCGGCGAGGCGATCTCGTCCGTGCCTGCGTCGGTCAGCACGCGTGCGCGGTCCATGCTGCCATGATGACCCAGTTCACCGAACGTCGCGGTCAGCTTGGCATTGGTGAGGACACGGCCCGGCGCGGGATTCATGCGGACGGTTACGCCGACGTCGGCACGGTCCCAATGGAGCGTGTAGGCATACGTCACGGTGGCCAGCAGCACCCCTGTGCCGCCATGGGCGCGCAGCTCGGCCGTATAGCTCAGCACCACCTTCTCGTCCGACTGTTCGATCGCGTGGCTGACGATGTGACGCTCGACCACACGGCTGTGCTGCCGTCCGCGCCAGCGCGCGCTGGCGACATTGCTCGTCAGGCACGTCAGCGGCCGGGTACGTCCGTCGTTGTAGCGGATCGCGACGTAGATCCTGCCCTGGGTGAGATCGCCGTAAAGGATCGTGAACGGGTTGTTGATCTTGAAGTCCGCCGGGTCGTCCTGCTCCACCCGCAGCGTGGGCGGCCCGACACGGCGGTGAATGAAAGGGCCTCGTGACATGTCGACGATGAAGTCGATCAGCCGGTCGGTCATCGCCGGATCCTGCGCACGCAGGCTTGGCACGCAGAGCAGTTCGGCGGCCTTGGCGGTGTCGTCGATCCAGAACCAGTCGGTGTTGTTGAAGGTGTGCTGCGTCTCCGACAGCGCGATGTGGTTCGATCCGCCGATCGGCTT
>CAJCHR010000052.1 GCA_903970225.1 Actinobacteria bacterium 21-64-8
CGAACACCGGTCCGTGGATCGCCGAGGCCGCGGACAGGCCGCCGCCCGATTCGGCGACCGCCTGCATCATCACCGCCGCTTCGGTGATGCCGAGCCCGGCGCCGCCGACGCTCTCGGGCATCGCGATGCCGAGCCAGCCCGCCTCGGCCATCGTCTTGTGGAACTCGACCGGCCATTCGCCGCTGCGATCGTGCTCGAGCCAATAATCGTCAGTGAAGTCGGAGCAGATGCGCAGCACCGCCTCGCGGATGTTCTGCTGGTCCTCGTTGAAGGAAAAATCCACGCGGGCAAGTCCTTGTTCTGGGCGTAGGGAAAGGCCGCGCGTCGGTTAGCAGCGGCCGCACAGACTGACAACGGCTGCGTGTGCCGATATCGGTACGCTGCACGAAAATACGCATGGATTTGATATTTCGTCTGAGCTAGCAGCGGCGAGCCTTAGGAGAATGCGATGACTGAACAGGCCAAGACCGGACCGCTCGCGGGCGTGCGCGTCGTCGACCTCACCAGCGTCGTGTTCGGGCCTTACGCCACGCAGATCATGGCCGACATGGGCGCCGAGGTGATCAAGGTCGAACCACCCGCTGGCGACAACACCCGCTATATCTCGGCGGGTCCGGTTCCGGGGCTCGGCGGGGTCTACGTCAACGTCAACCGCGGCAAGAAGAGCGTGATGCTCGACCTGACCAAGCCCGAGGGCAAGGAAGCGCTGCGGCGGATGATCGCGCGCGCCGACGTGTTCATCCACTCGATGCGCGGCAGCGCGATCAAGAAGCTCGGCTTCGAATACGAGGCGGTAAAGGCGATCAAGCCTGATATCGTCTACACCAACTGTTACGGATATTCGCGTCGCGGTCCGGAGGCGGACTCGCCGGCTTACGACGACACGATCCAGGCCGAATGCGGCATCACGCATGTCCAGGGGCTGATGAACGGCGAGCCCGGCTACGTCGCCACGATCATGGCCGACAAGGTCGCGGGGCTTCACGCGCTCTATTCGACGATGATGGCGCTATTCCACCGCGAGCGGACGGGCGAGGGGCAGGAAGTCGAAGTGACGATGTTCGAGGCGATGAGCTCGTTCATGCTGGTCGAGCACGCCAACGGCATGCTGTTCGAGCCGCCGCTCGGCCCCGCGAACTACCACCGCGCGGTCGAGCGCAATCGCCGCCCCTACAAGACCAAGGACGGCTACGTCGCGGCGCTGATCTACAACGACAAGCACTGGAGTGCGTTCATCGCCTCGGTGCAGCCCGAATGGGCCGCAGGCGAAAAGGGCGTGGAGTTCGACGCGCTGGAGAAGCGCGCCAAGCAGATCGGGCGCGTCTATGGCCTGCTGGGCGAGACGTTCCTGACCAAGACCACACAGGAATGGCTCGACCTGCTGCGCTCGCTGCACATTCCCACCGCTCCGCTAAGGACCACCGACGAGCTGTTCGACAACGAGCAACTGAACGCGATCGGGTTCTTCGAGGAGATCGACACGCCGCAAGGCAAGATGCGTTTTCCGGGTGTGCCGACGTGGTTTTCTGCCACGCCCGGCAAGGTCGCCGGCCACGCACCGCTACTCGGGGAGAACACCGCCGAAGTGCTCGCGGACCTCGGTCTCATCGCCGAGGCGGAAGCCGATAGTGGCAGTTAATTCATCACTGGAAGGCGTCGCGCGCATAAGCTACGAGCACGGCTGAACGCATGTTCAGGCCGGTTCTGGACATCGAGGAAGTCTGCCACAACCACCGTCCGCCCGGCCCTCGCCTGCCCAGCTTGCCGATCGCTGCCGGGCCGAGTTCCGCGCCAACTCACGATAGAGAACAGGAAAGGCAATTCGATGTACGATGACCAGCCCCAGGCTGAAACTCCGGCGAAGGCGTCCGGCAGCACTCCTGTCTACAAGCGCATTCTGGACCTGTTCGAGGCCGAAGGCATCCGGACGCTGTTCGGCATTCCCGATCCCAACTTCGTCCACATCTTCCTCGAAGCGGAAAAGCGCGGCTGGCAGGTCGTCTCGCCGCACCACGAAGCGTCGGCGGGCCACATGGCTGCGGCCGCGGCGCGCATCACCGGCAAGCCCGCGCTGTGCATCGGCACGCTCGGGCCGGGCCTGGCGAACCTGATGCCGGCGATCCAGTGCGCGAAAGTCGAGAACGATCCGATCATCGTGCTCGGCGGACAGCGCGCGCGCATCACCGAGCGCCGCGTGCGCCGCGGCCGCATCCAGTTCGTCCGGCAGGAGCCGATGATCGAGGATTCGGTCAAGTTCTCCAGCTCGATCGAATATGCCGACCAGACCGACGAGATCATCCGCGAGGCGATCCGCGTCGCGATGGCGGGCACGCCGGGCCCGGTCTACGTCGAGTTCCCCAGCCACATCATCCTCGAAGACCTCGACGTGCCGCCGCCGCTGCCGCCGAGCCGCTACCGCCTGACCAACCAGGGCGCGGACGGCGACAAGCTCGCCGAAGCGGTCGAGCTGATCAAGGCCGCCAAGAACCCGGTGCTGCTGGTCGGCCACGCGGTCCACACCTCGCGCATGGGCGCGGCGGTGGGCGAGCTTGCCAAGCTGATGAAGTGCCCGGTGATCCAGACCTCGGGCGGCACCAGCTTCATCCCCGGGATCGAGGAGCGCACGTTCCCTTACGGCTTCTCCGAAGTCTCGATCGACGCGGTGGTCGACAGCGACCTCGTGCTCGCGCTCGGCACCGAGCTGGGTGAGCCTTCGCACTATGGCCGCTGGCGCCACTGGGTCGACAACGAGGCCAACCGCAAGTGGATCTACGTCAACCAGGATCCCACCACGATCGGTGTGAACCGGGCCTATGACGTGCCGCTCGTCGGCGATCTGCGCGGTATCGTCCCGCAGCTGGTCAAGGCGCTGACCGGCCAGGAAATCCACGGCCACCCGCGCCTGCAGGAGTTCATCGACCGCGACGCCGAGTACCTCAAGGAACTCGACGAGAAATCGCAGACCCGCGACGACGGCACCGGCAACCTGCCGATGAACACCGCGCGGTTCGTGGTCGAGGCGACAAAGGCGTTCCCCAAGGACGGCATCATGATCCGCGATGGCGGTGCCTCCGTGATCTTCACCTGGACGTACAACCAGGCGAAGCCGCGCGACGTGATCTGGAACCAGAATTACGGTCACATCGGCACCGGCCTGCCCTACGCCACCGGCGCGATGCTCGCCGACCATGCAGCGACCGGCGTCCAGCGCCCCGGCATGCTGCTGACCTCGGACAGCTCGTTCATGTTCCACATCGCCGAAATCGAAGTGGCGGTGCGCAAGAACCTGCCGCTGGTCATGGTCGTCGGCGTCGATAATCAGTGGGGCCTCGAAGTGGGCGTGTACAAGCGTACGTTTGGCCAGGGTACCGAAGAAACCGGCACGCATTGGAGCAAGGACGTCCGCTTCGACAAGGTCGCCGAAGGCTTCGGCTGCCAC
>CAJCHR010000053.1 GCA_903970225.1 Actinobacteria bacterium 21-64-8
GAGACCGGCCCCGCCACGATCGACCGCACGCTCCAGCGCTTCGACGACATCAACGACATCATCACCGGTAGCAGCGGGGAATTCGGGCTGTACCGTGAAGTCATGGCCGACGATGCGCGGCGCGACGCTGGCGGACACTGCGAAGTCGCGATCGATACCGAATCGAACAAGCTCAGTCTCTCGCGTCCGATCTATGACCGCCTGAAGGCGATCGACGCCAGCAAAGCCGATCCCGCGACGCAGCGCTATCTGCAGCGCACGCTGGCGGAGTTCGAGCGATCGGGCGTTGCCCTGCCACCGGCGCAGCGCGCGGCCGTTCAGGCGCTGCGCGACAAGCTCTCGAACCTGGGCACCGCGTTCGACAAGGGCATCGCCGACGGCGCGAAATCGGTCGAGGCGGACCCGGCCGAGCTGGTGGGCCTGCCGCAGGACTTCATGGACGCGCACAAACCCGGAGCCAACGGAAAGGTGAAGATCACCACCGCGACCACCGATTACCAGCCGGTGATGGCTTATGCGAAGAGCGAGGCACTGCGCAAACGTCTCTACACCGCCTACATGACGCGCGCGTATCCGGCGAACGACGCGGTGCTGCGGCAGATACTCGACACGCGCCAGCAACTCGCAACCGCGCTCGGCCGCAAGGACTGGGCGACGTTGATCCTCGAGAACAAGATGCTCGACACCCCCGGCAAGGTCGAGGCGCTGCTGGGCGAGATGAACACCGTAGCGCGGCCCGTCGGCCAGCGCGATCTCGCGCGCAAGCTCGCCGTGTGGAAGACGATCGATCCCACCGCGACGACGCTTCAGCCGTGGAACGACGCTTACGTCTCGGGCATCCTGATCAAGCAGGCTTATGCCTACGACCCGCAGGAGGTGCGCAAGTACTTCGCCTATGACAACGTGCGTGACGGCATTCTCAAGCTGACCGAGGACTTGTTCGGCGTCGAGATCCGTGCGTGGAAGACCGCCAAGTGGGATCCGCTCGTCGAGACGTACGAGGTCTACGACCACGGAAAGCTGATCGGCCGCTTCTACTTCGATGCGCACCCGCGCCCCGGCAAGTACGAGCACGCCAACGAGATCACGCTGAGACCGGGCATCGCCGGACGGACCATCCCGATGGGCGCGCTGGTGATGAACCTGCCCGCCGGAGACCACACCACCGGCCTGATGGAACACCGCGACGTCGAGACGTTCCTCCACGAATACGGCCACTTGCTGCACGAAATCTTCGGGGGCCAGAACGGGCGCTGGTCGGGCCAGGCCGGCACCGCAACCGAGCGCGACTTCGTCGAGGCGCCGTCGCAGATGCTCGAGGAATGGGTCTACGACTACGACACGCTCAAGACTTTCGCGGTGAACGCAGCGGGCGAGCCGATTCCCGAAGCGCTCGTCGCCAAGCTCAACAACGCGCGCTACTTCGACCTCGGCATGACCGACATGCGCCAGCTCGCGCTATCGAACATCTCGCTGCGCTTGCACCAGAGCGCCGCGCCTGCCGACCTCGGCGTGCGCACCCGCGAACTGAATGACGCTTACGCCATGGTGCCCGCGCCGAAGTTCACGCAGATGCAGGACGGCTTCCCGCACCTCAACGGCTACTCGGCGGTCTACTACACCTACCGCTGGTCCAAGGTCATCGCAGACGATCTCTACACCGAGTTCGAGAAGCACGGGCTTCACGACAAGGCGACCGCCGCGCGCTACCGTCAGTTGGTGCTCGCCCCCGGCGGCAGCAAGCCCGCGGCGCAACTGGTCGAGGACTTCCTCGGTCGGCCGATCAGCCTCGACGCGTACAAGGCCGATCTCGCCAGGGACAAGTAAGCCGCAGCCTCAGCGCTTCTCGGGCCAGGGCGCGAAGGCGCCGCCGGGGAGCGCCGAGGCGACCGGGCTCTCGCTGCCGTCGGCGGCGCGGGCGCTGACCCCGAAGAACCAGTCGTCGCCGCGCACGCCATCGAGCTTGAGCGAGGTCTGCGCGCCGTTGGTGCGCACCGGCATGGTCCAGTCACGCGCATCGGTGCGCCGGCGCCAGACAGTATAGCCCGCCGCTCCCGCGACCGGCTTCCACGTGATCGCGGAAAAAGTCTGCACGGCGACCTCTGCCTTTGCAACGGGCGGCAGCGGTGCCCGGGCGAGCGCCTCTGCGGCGGCGATGTTGAGTGCGGTCACCTTGGCGAGGTACGGGAAATCCATGAACTGGATGAGGTCACCGTACTGGACGCCCTTCTCCACCCGCACGTCCTGATGCTGGTGATCATAGTTCTCGATCGCGGCGGTGATCCGGACGGCCGGATAGCCAGCCTCCTCGAACGGCAAGTGATCGCCGCCGCGCCCGACGCGGTCGGCGCGCCAGATCTGACGGACGGCCAGGCCGCCGCGATGCGCCGGTTCGCCATCGAGGCGTGTTCCCGTGAGCCCGGTGATGAAGCGCGACAGGTTGCGGCTCGGGCTGTCGTTCTCGCCGCCCGCGGCCCGCTGCGCCCTGCGCAGCGTATCGTCGGCATCGGCGCGCGGACCCTCTGACAGAATCCGGACATGGGTATCGTCGACTAGCCCGTCCGATCCATGCGTGTCACCGACGATATCGTTGTTGAGCACCGCCTTGACCGTCCAGCCTTGCGCCTTGGCATAATCCGACAGCAGCTGCCCGCCGAACAGCCCCTGCTCTTCGCCCGAGAGCAGCGCGAACACCACGGTGGCACGGTAGCGCTGACGGCTCATCACCCGCGCCGCTTCGAGCACCAGCGCCGAGCCCGAGCCATCGTCATTGGCACCCGGAGAATCACCCACCGCGTCCATCACGTCGGACCTGCGGCTGTCGATATGCGCCTGGATGATCACCACTTCATTCGGCCGCTCCGTGCCGCGCTGGACCGCGATCACGTCGACGATCTTTGCCGGTGCGGGAATGCGAGCGCTTGCTGCGGTCATCGTCTCGGGCAGCCGGACGTCGAGGCAATTCCCGCAAGCTGCGCTGATCGCCCGGAACTCTCCGGCAGCCCAAGCCCGCGCCGCGCCGATGCCGCGAACCGGATCGTCGGGGCTGGACAGCGTGTGGCGCGTCCCGAACGACACCAGTTTCTCGACAGTCGCGCGCAAGCGCTGCTGTGACACGGCCTGCTCACCGCGAGGCGGCGCGGCGCCCAGGGGCATCGCAATGGCGAGCGACGCGGCGAACGGGGCGAGGATCACTGAGGGATGGCGCATCCCGCAGGCTCCCTCACCGCGCAAGGCTTGGCAAGGCTCAGTAGGACCGGGCCACGTAAATCGTCTCGACCGCCGGGGCGCCGGTGAAGATGCACGATCCTTCGGGCACCCCCGCCCCGATCGGCGTGTTGCGGATCGTCAGCTTCAACGTCTTGAGCTTCGCCACCACCGCGTCGAGGTCCGCGCCGGTCGGGCGCGACCAGCCGAGCTGGACCCAGCCCGGATAACGCTGGTCCTCGGCGAAGAATGCGGCGAGCGAGTCGAGGCTGTCGATGCCGGTGACGATATTCTCATCCCGCTTGGCCTGTGCCTCGGCATAAAGTGCGGTCTGGATTTCCTCCAACTGCGCTGCCGCCCGAGCGACGAAGTCATCCTTGGCCAGTCCCTCGAAAGCGACCTTGCCATCCTCTCGCCACAGCCGATCACGCCGCAGCGCCGAGACCTGCCCGCCCGCTGCATCGCGCCCGCCGATCTCAAGGATAAGCGGCACGCCCTTCTTCACCCACGCCCAGCGCTTCTGCGTCGCCTTGCCCGGCCGCTTGTCGAGCAGCACGCGCAGCGGCTCGCCGAACGCCTTGTCCGCCAGCAGCGCCTTCTTCAGGCCCTCGCAGTATGCGAGCAGTGCCGCGTCGCCATCGTCCTCGCGCAGCATCGGCAGGATCACGATCTGCTGCGGCGCGACCTGCGGCGGCACGCGCAGGCCGTCGTCATCGCCGTGGACCATGATCAGGCCGCCAATCAGCCGGGTCGAGACGCCCCAGCTGGTCGTGTGGCAGTATTGCTGAGCGCCTTCGCGGTCCTGGTAGCGGATACCTGACGATTCCGCGAAACCAGTGCCGAGGTAATGCGAGGTGCCGGCCTGCAGCGCCTTGCCGTCCTGCATCATCGCCTCGATCGAGTAGGTCGCGACCGCGCCCGGGAAGCGCTCGTTCTCGGGCTTCTCTCCGGTGACGACCGGCATCGCCAGCGGCCCTTCGGCGAACGCGCGGTACATCTCGAGTGCGCGCAGCGTCTCCTCCATCGCATCGGCGCGGTCCGCGTGCGCGGTGTGGCCTTCCTGCCAGAGGAATTCGCTGGTGCGCAGGAACATGCGCGTGCGCATCTCCCAGCGCACGACGTTGGCCCACTGGTTGGTCAGCATCGGCAGGTCGCGCCACGACTGGATCCAGCGCGCCATCGCCGCGCCGATCACCGTCTCCGAGGTCGGGCGCACGACCAGCGGCTCCTCGAGCTTGGCTTCGGGATCGGGCACCAGCCCGCCCTTGCCGTCACTCACCAGCCGGTGATGCGTGACGACCGCCATCTCCTTGGCGAAACCCTCGACGTGCTCGGCTTCCTTGGCGAAGAACGAGAGCGGGATGAACAGCGGGAAGTAGCAGTTGTCGACGCCGGCGGCCTTGATCTGCGCGTCCATCAGCGTCTGGATCCGCTCCCAGATGCCGTAGCCCCACGGCTTGATCACCATGCAGCCGCGGACGCCTGATTCCTCGGCCATCTCGGCCTCGGCGATGACTTCCTGGTACCAGGCGGCGAAATCGGCCTCGCGGGTGACGGAGAGGGCGTGGCGGATGGCGGTCTTCTGATTCATGGCCGCGCTGGTAGCGGCGTATGGGTGTCGGTTCAAATACGGATCACGCGGGTTTCGGCCGAGTCGCGGGGCGTTAGTTGATGAAACACATGCGCGGCGCGGTGTTTTCGGGCGCGAAGCGGCCGATCACAATCTCGACGATCCAAAAATCCGCGCGGAGTATGACGACGCCGCGGCGTGTAGGAAAGTGCCTGCGCTCAGGCGTAGCGGATGGTGAACGACCGGATGCGCATGGCCATGCCGATCGCGCCGAACCCGGCGATCATCATGACCCATGGCGACACCTCGGGAATGCCGGTGGCGATCGAGGCGACGAGGAAGTCCTCCGAATCGATGCCGTAGTCGGCCAGCATGAAGCCATCGATCAGCTCGACCCCGCCGAACAGGATGCGCTCGTCGGTCGGGCTTGCGCCGGTCAGGTCCTGGATCCGGGTCTTCAGGTTTTCGGTGACGTATGCGCCCGCGGTGTCGAGCGTGGCGAGCGCGCCGGCCCGATTTGCAGTGAAGTCCGCCACCAGCGGCGCGAAAGCGGCCGATGCGACGCGCGTCGGATCAGCCTCGAACACGACGAACACCTGGAACATGCCGTAATTGGCGGCGTGCGCCGGCGCGGCGGCGCCCAGCAGAGCCAGCGGCGCGGCCGCTGCGATTATCCGGTTCATGTCTCAACCCTCAACTACCCAGCGACAGCCGGTACTCCGGTTGCCGGCAGGGTCAAGAAAAGGCACGATGATATAAGTATTTAACGCATAGATTTATGGACGATTGTTAATCGCAGGTGCCGTCTGCGATGACCGCACGGGGTCCTACGCGATTGCCCGCGCCGCATCGATGAGCGCGAACAGATCCTCGGGAAAGAACAACTCCTCCAGATCGTCCAGATCCGCGCGCTCGAACCAGCGCCAACTGCGCATCACACTGCGCTCCAGTTCGGTATGCCTGCTGATGTCTATGACCGGCGCCTCGCGCTCGTCGCCATCGACGCGGACCAGGTAGTAGCGCTCGTCCGCAGAGACGGGCACGCCCTCAATGGTCACGAACTCGGCGGTGCGCTGCGCCACCTCCGGGCCTGGCTCGGCGATGATCCCGGTTTCCTCGAGCAGTTCGCGCCGCGCGGCCTGCTCGTGCGTCTCGCCCGGATCGACGGCGCCGCCCGGCGTGCACCAGAACGGCGGGCGGTCCGCGGGATCGAACCGGAACAGCAGCACGCGGTCCGCGCGGTCGAGCAACAGGATGCGCGCGGCCGGACGCGGCAGGCG
>CAJCHR010000054.1 GCA_903970225.1 Actinobacteria bacterium 21-64-8
TGCCCGACCTCGCCGAGGCGATGAAGCGCAACCCGAACCTCAAGGTGCTGCTGATGGGCGGCTATTTCGATCTGGGCACACCCTATTTCGAGGGCGTCTACGAGATGCGGCACCTGCCGATCCCGGCCAGCCTGCAGCAGAACATCAGTTACCAATACTTCCAGTCAGGCCATATGGTCTATGCCAATCCCGATGCGGCGCATGGGCTGCATGAGGCGGCGGCGGCGTTCATCGCGCGGACGAGCCATCCCGGGGGTTGAACGGGCAGAATTCGGAAAATACTGATGCGCACTGCGCCGATGCGTGGCTAACCCTTCGTCATCCTGAACGTGTTTCAGGATCCGTTCCTCCTCAGGCACGCCGAGCTGAGGGTAAGGTCGCGGGGCGCGACAGGACTACCCCGGCCTCCCCGGGTGTCTGGGGGCCGATGGATGCTGAAACAAGTTCAGCAAGACGAAGTGGCGTGGTGAGACTTCGTTTCTCCGCGCATCGCAAGTCGCCAAATCAATCAGCCGCCGAGCAGCGCCGGCTGATAGCACTCCGCCACCAGCGCCAGCGCCTCACCCTCAGCCCGGCGGATCACCGCGCGGTTGGTGAGGATCGTCTGTGCGGGGCATCCCGGCCCAGGGCCGCGGCGGCTGTCGAGCCGCTCGCGCGCGAAATGCAGCGGCGCGATCACCGCGCCGAACGGACGGTCGGTGGTGTCGAGCGTGTGCGCCATCTCGGGCGGCAGTCGTCCGGGCACATACCAGTTGCGCGCGTCCGACAGCACGAGGTCGCCGCACACCAGTTGCACATGACGAAACGCGACCGGCTCATCCGGCCCCAGGCCCAGCAATGCACGCGCGCCTTCGGGCAACGGTGCGGTGTCGCCCAGCCGCCGCGCGGTGATCACGGGTTGTGCGGCAAGGCCACGTGTCTTGCACCACTCGGCAAGCGCCTCGGTCGCGCTGGGCTGGCTGGCGAGCAATTGTTCGAAGGCATCGAGGCTCACGGCAGGCGTGCCCGCAACCGCCGCGGCGCTTGCGGCCAGACTCATGGCGACGAAGGGCACTCGCGATCCCAGCGCTCAGATCCCGCCCATCACCGCCGGCCGATCGAGCGCTTCGAGCGCGGCAACCAGCGCGCGGGCGCAAGCGGCGAGCGTTTCGGCGTCGGTCGAGCGGATCACGAAGTTCGCGCCCGCGCGGCCTTCGCGCCAGAACGGATAGCTGCCGATCTGGGTGCCCGCGTGCGCCTTCTCAGTGTCGGCGAGCAGGACCGCGACTTCGCTCTCCTGCACCCAGCAGCCGACCGTCTCGGAGAGCATCGGCGCACCCCCCTCCAGCGTACCTGACAAGGCATCGAGCATCCCCGACGTGATCTGCGGCACACCGGCCATCAGGAACACGTTGGCGATGCGGATACCCGGCGCACCGGTGAAGCGATTGGGGATCAGTTCGGCGCCCTCGGGCACGCGCGCCATCCGCAGGCGCGCCTCGTTGAGCCCGCCGCGAGTCTCGTAATAGCCTTCGAGCAGCCTGCGCGCCTCGGGGTGCACGATGACCGCGACTCCCAGCGCCTCGGCCACCGCGTCGACGGTGATGTCGTCATGAGTCGGCCCGATGCCGCCCGTGGTGAACAGATAGTCGTTGCGCGCGCGCAGCGTGTTGACCGCCTCCACGATCGCGGGCGTGCTGTCAGGCACCACGCGCACTTCGGCGAGGCGGATGGCCTGGATGCCCAGCCAGCCGGCGACTTGCGCGATGTTCTTGTCATGCGTGCGGCCGGACAGGATCTCGTCGCCGATCACCACCAGTGCGGCGGTGAACACCCGATCGGGACTCGCTGACGATTCGGCCATGGTTCAGGCCCTAGAGCGTGAACGGGCCGCGTGGAAGCGCTCGTGGGGGCGGCGCGGCATTGCCACCAAATCGCGCCTCGGCCATTTACCCCCGCATGACCATCGTTGCAGCCCGCCGTTACGAACAAGGCAAACCTCTGGCTGTGGACATCGCGATTGATGGCCACACGCACGAACGGCTGCCTGACGGCTGCTTCGAATGGGTCGGACTGTGCGATCCCACCGAGTACGAGATGGCCTGCGTCAGCGCGCAATATGCGCTGCATCCGCTGGCGGTCGAAGATGCGCTGTCACCTTCGCAGCCGCCCAAGGTCGATACTTACGAAGGCTTGACCTTCATCATCGCCCGCACCGCCGAGTTCGAGGGCGACAGCGACGAGCTTAAGTACGGCCAGACCGCGATCTTCGTCGGCTGCGATTTCGTGGTGGTCGTCCGCTTCGGCTCGGCCCGCGCGCACAACCAGTTGCGGGCCAAGCTGGAGAAGGACCCCGAGCATCTCGGCCAGGGACCCGACTATGTCGCGCACGCGGTGCTCGACTTCATCGTCGACGGGTTCGAGCCGATCGTCGATCACGTCGAGCAGACGGTGCAGGAGCTGGAAGACCTCGCGATCGCGATATTCCCCCAACAGGACACGATCCGCCGGATCTTCCACTTGCGACGCCAGCTGCGCAAGCTGACCTATATCGTTGGCCCGATGGAGGAAGTCTGCCGCAAGCTGGCGAGCGAGGATCTGCCCGCGATCGACATCGACGTCCGCGTCTGGTTCCGCGATGTCGACGATCACGTCCGCCGGGCAATGTCGCACCTGAAAGGTCTCAACGACACGCTCGCCAACATCGTCGAGACCAGCAGCATGCTCGAACAGCACCGCCAGGGCGAAACGACGCGCGAGCTTGCGGCCTGGGCGGCGATCCTCGCGGTGCCCACGGCGATCGCGGGGATTTACGGGATGAACTTCGAGTTCATGCCCGAGCTTCACTGGCACTACGGCTATCTGATCACGATCGTGGGAATGGCTGTGATCTGCGGCGGGCTTTGGTTGCAGTTCCGCCGCATAGGCTGGCTGTGATCCCCACGTTCCAGATACGGAACCACAGGATATTTCTCAAAAAAGAAGGGCCGATCCAAAGGACCGGCCCATTCGAAGTTTTGGGAGAGGATGCCTGAAAGGCACATCCTTTATGATGAAACCGCAGTTCTCGCGCAAATGCGAAATCCGCGCTGCCGATTGCGCGCCATGCAATGGTACGGCGCGGTCGTTTTAGGCCTCGGAAACGGTGGCCTTGACGATCTTGCCCGGTTTGCGCGGCGGCTCACCCTTGGGAAGCGCGTCGACGAACTCGATGCCTTCGACCACCTGGCCCCACAGCGTGTACTGCTTGTCGAGGAAACGCGCGTCATCGAACACGATGAAGAACTGGCTGTTGGCCGAGTGTGGCGCGCTGGTGCGGGCCATCGAGACCGCGCCGCGCACGTGCGGTTCAGCATTGAATTCGGCCTTGAGATCGGGCTTGCTCGATCCGCCGCCGCCCGTGCCGGTGGGGTCGCCGCCTTGCGCCATGAAGCCGGGTATCACGCGGTGGAACACCACGCCGTCATAGAAGCCTTCGTTCGCAAGCTCCTTGATCCGCGCGACGTGGCCGGGGGCAAGGTCGGGGCGCAGCTTGATCTTCACGTCGCCGCCCTTGTCGTCGCCGGTGTCGAGCGTGAGCGTCAGGAATTCGTCGGCCATTCGGTATCCTCCTAGGTTTGCGCCGCGGATATAAGGCGTCACGTCGCAATGTCACGCCGACCGCGCTGGAGCATGGCCCGCCTCGCGTGTTGCTTTTGCGAATGACCCGGTTAGAGCGCCCCGATGAGCGGCGAGCCAACCGAAACGATCGAGCCGACAGAGCTCGCCCTGATGGCCCAAAACCCGCACGAATCGGCGCCCGAAAGCGAAAGCCACGACGACGAGAACCGGCTGAAGCCCGAGTTCGTCCGCGCGGTGCTCGAGGCGCTCGATGACGGCGACAACGAAACCGTCTACGAACTCGCCGAGCCGCTGCACCCGGCCGACGTCGCCGACTTATTCGAACTGGTCGGCCACGACGAACGCCCGGCGCTGGTCAAGGCCCTGCGCGACCTGATGGGGCCGGAGGTCTTCGCCGAGCTCAATTACCACGTCCGTGAAGAGCTGATCGACCAGCTTCCCGCGGACATCATCGCCGACATCGCCGAGCAGCTCGACACCGACGACGCGGTGTCGATGATCGAGGATCTCGACGAGAAGGACCGCCAGGCGGTCCTTGCCGAACTCGATCCCGAAGACCGTGCGGCGATCGAAAGTGCTCTGGCGTTTCCGGAGGAGACCGCCGGACGCCTGATGAGCCGCGAATTCGTCGCGGTGCCCGAGCATATGACCGTCGGCAGCCTCGTCGATTATCTGGGCGAAGCCAGCGACCTCCCGACCGAGTTCTGGGAAGTGTTCGTCGTCGATCCGATGCACCGCCCGGTGGGGACTTGCGTGCTGTCATGGGTGCTTCGCTCGCCGCGCGGCGTGCTGCTCAGCGACGTGATGATGCGCGACCAGACGCTGATCCCGGTGACGATGGATCAGGAGGAAGTCGCGCTGCGCTTCCAGAAATACGCGCTGATCTCGGCCGCGGTGACAGACTCCTCGGGGCGGCTTGTGGGCCAGATCACCGTCGACGACATCGTCCACATTATCCAGGAAGAAGCCGGCGAAGACGCACTGGCGATGTCGGGCGCGGGCGACGGCGACATCAACGAGCCGCTCCAGCGCACGATCCGCGGGCGGATGTGGTGGCTGTTCATCAACCTGATCACCGCGATCGCCGCCAGCGCGGTCGTCGCCGCGTTCCAGGCGACGATCGAGAAGCTGGTCGTGCTCGCGGTGATCATGCCGATCATCACCGGCATGGGCGGCAATGCGGCGACCCAGACGATGGCGGTGACGGTGCGCGCGCTCGCGACCAACCAGCTGACCGGCAGCAACACCTGGCGGATGATCGCGCGCGAATGGTGGATCGCCAGCGCCAACGGCATCGGGCTGGGCATCATGGTCTCGATCGGCACGCTGGTGATCTACCACGATCCCAAGCTGGCGGTCGTGGCGCTCGCCGCGATGATCCTGAACCTGCTCAATGCCGGGCTTTCGGGCGTGCTGATCCCGCTGGGACTGGAAAAGCTGAAGATCGATCCCGCGGTGGTCTCCACCGTGTTCGTGACGAC
This sequence comes from Actinobacteria bacterium 21-64-8, assembly GCA_903970225.1. Lineage (GTDB taxonomy): Bacteria > Pseudomonadota > Alphaproteobacteria > Sphingomonadales > Sphingomonadaceae > Novosphingobium. The sequence continues at coordinate 5,082 of CAJCHR010000054.1, forward strand.
GATGACCGACACGCTGGGCTTCTTCTTCTTCCTGGGCCTCGCTGCGTTTTTCCTGACCTGACGTCGCGGTGACGCTTCATCTGACCAAGATCGCGTTCGGCGCGACCTCGCTGGCCGAACTGCACGGGTGGTTCGCGAACCGCGGCCCCGAGCACAGGCTGACCACGCGCTACCTGCCCAAGCGGCACGAGGAATTGGTCGGCGGATCGCTGTACTGGATCCTCAAGCACCAGTTCGTCGCCCGCTCGCGGATCCTCGGGTTCGAGCAGGCGGAGGGCGGCAAGACGCACATCGTCATCGACAGCGAATTGATCGACGTGTCCCCCGCGCCCCGCCGCGCGCACCAGGGCTGGCGCTATCTTGATCCCAAGGACGCGCCGCCCGATCTGGGCGGCAGCGCGAACGGCGCGCTTCCGCCCGACCTCGCGAGCGAGCTGGCGCGGCTGGGACTGGCCTGAGCGTGCCGCCACTAACGATCATCCTGCCCGTCAGCTGGGCCGCATTCGTGCTGGTCTGGCTGGTCGCGGCGTTCAGGACCAAGCACGACATCCGTCCGAGCGGAAGCCGCCTGCACTGGCGCACGCTTTACCTCGTGCGGATGGCGGCGGCGATAGCGCTGGTCATCACCGCGCGGAAGCTCGCAGTCCGGCAGGGCGTGCGTGCGGAGGACCTTGCGTTGTTCCGGGGCGGCCCCGTGCTGGCGTGGCTTTCGGCAGTGCTGACCGTCGGAGGGATCGGCTTCGCGATCTGGGCGCGCTGGCACCTGGGCCGCAACTGGAGCCCGCGCCCCTCGCGCAAGGAACAGCATGAGCTCGTCACCAGCGGACCGTACCGGCTGCTGCGTCATCCGATCTACACGGGAATGCTGGTTGCGGTCCTGGGCCTCGTGTTCAGCGGCAGCAGCGCCGGGCCGCCTGCACTGATTGCGGGGATCATCGTGTACTTGCGCCGCGTCTACCGCGAGGAGCGCATCATGCTCGAGCTGTTTCCCTGTCGCTATCCCGCCTATCGCCAGCACACATGGCGGCTGCTGCCGTACGTCTGGTAGGGTAGGCGAAAGCCCGCCTGAGAGGAGAAACGCCATGGCGCAAGTGAAGCAGGTCAGCGTGATGAAGCGCCACCCTGACCTGACGATGGACCAGTTCATCGATCGCTACGAGAGCCACCACGCCAAATTCGGCGAAGTCCTGTTCAAGGACGCGAACCGCTATGTCCGGCGCTACGTCCAGCCGATGACCAATCCGCTGACCGGCAAGGTCGAGGAACTGCCGTTCGACGTGATCATGGAGATCTGGTGGGATTCGGCCGAAGACATGGCAACCGGACTGAAACGCATCGGGACCAGCGGCCTGATCGACCAGATCCGCGCCAGCGGCGAAACCCTGTTCGCGGCGCAGAACAATCCGGGGTTTACGGTGGAGGAATACGATACGCCGATGGGGTGAGATGTCTCACGTCAGTTCCCCAGCGACGCGACGCCTCCGGTCGAACCGAACCCGCCCTCACCGCGCACGGTGTCGTCGAGTTCCTGAATTTCCAGCCAGCTCGCCTGTACCACCGGCGCGAGCACCAGTTGCGCGATGCGGTCGCCGCGCAGGATCGCGAATGGCGCGGTTCCCAGGTTGATCATGATGATCTTGAGCTCGCCGCGGTAATCGCTGTCGATCGTGCCCGGGGTATTGGGCAACGTGACGCCGTGCTTGAGCGCGAGGCCCGAGCGCGGGCGGACCTGGATCTCGTGATGCGGCGGGATCGCCAGCGCGAAGCCGGTGGCCACTGCATGCCGTCCGCCGGGCGCGAGCGTCACATCCTCGGCGGCGAGCACATCCATGCCCGCTGCCCCCGCGGTGGCGTAAGCCGGAAGGTCCAGCCCCTCGCCGTGCGGCAGGCGGCGGATGAGGACGGGAACCGGCTCAGGCGAAGGCATCGGCGATCCTTGCAACCAGCGCGCGCGCGACATCGGACTTGGGCATTTCGGGCAGGCTCTCGGTCCCGTGAGCGGTGACGATGTGGACGGTGTTGAGCGCACCGCCCATGACATCACCCGACACATCGTTGGCGACGATCCAGTCAACCCCCTTGCGCAGGCGCTTTTCTGCGGCGTGTTCCAGCACGTTGTTGGTTTCGGCGGCAAATCCGACCAGCAGCGACGGCCGGCGGTTGCTCTTGGCGAGACCCGCGAGGATATCGGGGTTCTCGGCAAGCGCCAGCGCGGGCGGGCCGGCACCGTTCTTCTTGATCTTGCGGCCGGTATATTCCGCGGCGCGCCAGTCGGCGACCGCGGCGACCAGCACCGCGATGTCGGCCGGGAGCGCGGCCTCGACCGCGTCGGCCATCTCGCGCGCGCTCTCGACATCGACGCGGTCGACCCCCGTCGGGGTGGGCAGCACGACAGGCCCCGCGACCAACGTGACGCGGGCGCCCGCGATCGCCGCGGCCTCAGCGATGGCAAAGCCTTGTTTGCCCGAGGAACGGTTGGCGATGTAGCGCACGGGATCGATCGGCTCATGCGTCGGACCGGCCGTGACGAGGACGTGCTTGCCGGTCAGCGGCAGGTGTTCGTTGTATTTGCCGAGCGAAGCCTCGATCGCAGCCCAGATCACGACCGGCTCCGGCAACCTCCCCGGCCCGAACTCTCCGCACGCCATCGGGCCCTCATCGGGCTCCAGCACCTGAACCCCGTCCCCGCGCAAGGTCGCGACATTGCGGCGGGTCGCGGCATGCTGCCACATCCGCACGTTCATCGCCGGCACCGCGAGCACAGGCTTGTCGGTGGCGAGCAGCAGGGTCGACGCCAGATCGTCGGCGATGCCGGCGGCCATCCTGGCGAGCAGATCCGCGGTCGCCGGACACACCACGACCAGATCGGCCTGACGCGAAAGCTGGATGTGGCCCATCTCGGCCTCGTTCTTGAGATCCCACAGCGTGGTGTGCACCGGGTTCTCGCTGAGCGCGGCCAGAGTCATCGCGGTAACGAAATGCGCGCCTCCGTTGGTCAGCACGCAGGTCACCGAGCCGCCGCCCTTGCGGATCAGCCGCACCAGCTCGCAAGCCTTGTAAGCCGCAATGCCGCCGCCGACGATCAGGAGGATACGGGGAGCCTTCATCGCAGCCTTGTGCAGCAGCGAAGTTGCCCGCGCAACCGCCCGCCGCACCGCACCGAGAGGAAGCTACCCAACCAGCGAAGCCGTCGAACGGAGCGATGCGCGAGCCGGTGTCCGGAAGAAGGTGAGGCCCCTTGAAACGTGTTCAGGAGGGAGAAATTGCCGGGAGAGCGGGAGCCGCGATCCGCGTCCAACCCGGAAAGGCCGCACGTATCAGCGATAGCAGCGCCCTCGGGGTGAACACGAGTCCGACCATCAGCGCGGGCGCGATCAGCCAGCCCCAGTAGAAATTCTCCCA
>CAJCHR010000055.1 GCA_903970225.1 Actinobacteria bacterium 21-64-8
TCGATACGCGCGCCTTGACCCGCCGCATCCGCGTCTCGGGCGCACCGAACGCCGTGATCGCCCACCGTGCTGACGGACAGTTCGACATTCCCGCGCTCATCGAGAAAGCGCGTTCGTGGCCCGGCCTCGAAGGGCTGGACCTCGCGCCGCAAGTGACGCGCACCGCGAACGAGAGCTGGCATGGGGGTCCGTGGACGTTGGGCCAGGGCTATGCCGCCGACACCAACGAGCCGCGTCCGCATGTCGTCGCGGTCGATTACGGCGCCAAGGACAACATCTTCCGCAACCTGGTCGAAGCCGGTGCGCGGGTGACGGTGGTTCCGGCGCAGGTGACGCTGGAGCAGATCCTCGCGCTGGACCCGGCGGGCGTGTTCCTCTCGAACGGTCCCGGCGATCCGGCGGCGACTGGGGTCTATGCGGTGCCGGTGATCGAGGCGCTGCTGGAGCGCGACGTGCCGATCTTCGGCATTTGTCTGGGCCACCAGATGCTCGCGCTCGCCGCGGGCGGCAGCACCGCCAAGATGCACCAGGGCCACCGCGGCGCGAACCATCCGGTCAAGCGGCTCAGCGACGGCGTGGTCGAGATCACTTCGATGAACCACGGTTTCGCCGTGGACAACGCGGCGCTCCCAGACACGATCGAAGAGACGCACGTCTCGCTGTTCGATGGCTCGAACTGCGGCATTTCGATCAGGGGCAAGCGCGCGTTCGGCGTGCAGTACCACCCCGAGGCGAGCCCTGGGCCGCAGGACAGTTTTTACCTGTTCAAGCAATTCGTGGAGATGTTGGGATGAGCCAGGCTGACCTCGATCAGGCCGTTATCGCCTATTTCGTCGCGGGCCCGGCGAACGACGTCAACATCGCCGGGCGGTTCTTTCCGTACAGCGACCTTGTGCTGATCCTCGAGGACAAGTTCCAGATCGCCACGCGCAAGTTCGGGGTCAAGGTCAAGGCGCGTTCGAAGGCGGCGGCAACGGTGTTCGTCGATGACATGATCGCCAAGGGCGGCTGGTCCTCGAAGCCCAACGACTTCGGCGGCAACATGCACCAGTTCCAGCCCGACGTGTTCAAGGCGGCGCTCAAGGAGATGCAGGCGAACGATCCGCTGGTGGTCGAGGCGCAGGGCAAGGGTCCGGAGTTCTGGACCGAGAAGTTCAGCGCGCTGACGGCGGGTTGACCATTACCGTTCGGGCACAAACTGCCCCCCTCCCCGTCGGGGAGGGGTCGGGGGTGGGGGAGCGCGCGGCAAGCGCGCGTCCCACGGCCGAGTTGACGTCGAGCCCCCACCCCCAACCCCTCCCCGATGGGGAGGGGCGTTATGCCGTTCGTGAATTAGGGTTCCCGGTTTCTCGCGAGGTCGCGTTCCCCCCAGATTACGGTCAGCACGCCTTCCGTGTGCTGCAACACATCGTTGTTCCAGAAGCGGATGACTCGATAACGGAAGCGTTCGATCTCGGCGATGCGAACATCGTCGGCGGCATTGTCCGCATGCTGCCCACCATCAAGTTCTATGGCGATCCTTGCCGAGCGGCAGGCGAAATCGACGACACAGTTTCCAATCGGAAATTGCCGCGTGAACTTCGCCCCAAGCTGGCTACCTTTCAGCCGAGCCCAAAGCCGGATTTCCGCGTCGGTCGCGTTGCTCCGCAGCTTGCGCGCGATCGGCGTAAGCCGCTTGCCCCTCACGGACGATCACGCCGCCCAGGGATCGATCAGCGGCACACCGATCCACGCGAAATCCCGGGCGTTTCGCGTCGCCAGCGCAATCCCATGTTCCTGCGCCTGCGCGGCGATCTGAATGTCGATTATCTGCGGCTGCCGCGCCTTCACCTCGGGCCGGGCGGCAATGCGGCCATAGCAATGGGCCGACGCCTTGCCGAACGCCAGCGTCTGGCCCCAGTACCGCGCTTCGAGTCCCGCCAGCCAGGCTTCGAGATACGGACGCTTGTGCTCGGCCGCCGGCAGTTCGATGCCATACCGAATTTCCGCGATCACCAGCGTCGACAGCGCCAGATCTGCGTCGTTCGTTTCCAGCCAAGCCAGCACGGCGGGATCGCCGCGCGGCTTGGTCAGTTCGCTCCAGACATTGGTATCGACCAGAATCAAAATTCGGGCGCTTCCAGTCTGGTGCTCAGGCGGGGCGGCAAGTCGAGCCCCGCGCCGTTCGCGAGACGGCGGAGTTCCGCCATCGCGTCCTTGGCGGTCATGAAGCGGATTTCGGCATATCGCCCGGTATCGGCCGTGTCTTCGCCCGCACCATCGGCGAGCCGGAGCAATTCTCTCACCCTGTCCTCCCTGGTTGGCGCAGGTTTGAATTCCTGCTGCGCTTCGCGGAGCCGATCATCGACGCCCTCGTCCGAGCCTGCCTCGATCACGAGCTGGCGAAGATGTTCCTCCATCGACCGGCCATGCGCAGCCGCCACCTGGCGGAAACGATGCTTGGCATCCTCGGGGATGTTACGAACCATCAGCGTACCCATATCCAGCCTCCTCTGCCATCAATGTATGCAATGAAAGCAATGCTGTCAAATGCCCAAACGCACTGACATCTCATCGATCCTCGTCATCGGCGCGGGGCCGATCATCATCGGCCAGGCCTGCGAGTTCGATTATTCGGGCACGCAGGCGATCAAGGCGCTGCGCGAGGAGGGCTACCGGGTCGTCCTGGTGAACTCGAACCCGGCGACGATCATGACCGATCCGGACATGGCGGATGCGACCTATGTCGAGCCGATCACGCCCGAGATCGTCACGCGGATCATCGAGAAGGAGCGGCCCGACGCGCTGCTGCCGACGATGGGCGGGCAGACCGCACTCAACTGCGCGCTGGCGCTGTTCAACGACGGCACGCTGGAGAAGTACGGCGTGCAGATGATCGGCGCCAATGCCGATGCGATCGACAAGGCCGAGGACCGCCAGCGCTTCCGCGAGGCGATGGACAAGATCGGCCTCGCCAGCGCGCGCTCGGGCGTCGCGCACAGCGTCGAGGAAGCCTACGCGGTTCTGGAAACCACTGGTCTGCCCTCGATCATCCGCCCCAGCTTCACGCTCGGCGGCACCGGCGGCGGGATCGCCTACAACCGCGCCGAGTTCGAGAAGATCGTGCGCAGCGGCATCGATGCCTCGCCCACCAACGAGGTGCTGATCGAGGAGTCGCTGCTCGGCTGGAAAGAGTTCGAGATGGAAGTCGTGCGCGACCGCGCCGACAACTGCATCATCATCTGCGCGATCGAGAACGTCGATCCGATGGGCATCCACACCGGCGATTCGATCACCGTCGCGCCCGCACTGACGCTGACCGACAAGGAATACCAGATCATGCGCTCGGCGAGCATCGCCGTGCTGCGCGAGATCGGCGTCGAGACCGGCGGCTCGAACGTCCAGTTCGCGGTGAATCCCGTCGATGGCCGGCTGATCGTGATCGAGATGAACCCGCGCGTCTCGCGCTCCTCGGCGCTGGCCTCGAAGGCGACGGGCTTTCCGATCGCGCGGGTGGCCGCAAAGCTGGCCGTCGGCTACACGCTCGACGAGATCACCAACGAGATCACCGGCGCCACCCCCGCCAGTTTCGAGCCGACGATCGATTACGTCGTCACCAAGATACCCCGGTTTGCATTCGAGAAGTTCAAGGGCGCCGAGCCGCTGCTGACCACCGCGATGAAGTCGGTCGGCGAGGTCATGGCGATCGGCCGCAACTTCAAGGAATCGGTTCAAAAGGCCTTGAGGGGCCTTGAGACCGGGCTCGACGGGTTCAACAAAGTTGCCGCGCTCGAAGGCGCGCCGCGTGAAGAGATCACCGCCGCGCTCGCTCGGCCGACGCCCGACCGGCTGCTCGTCGCCGCGCAGGCGATGCGTGAGGGCCTGAGCGTCGAGGAAATCAACGCGATCACGCATTACGATCCGTGGTTCCTGCGCCAGATCGAGGAGATCGTCGCCGAGGAAGCGGTGGTCGTCGCGGAAGGGTTGCCCAACGATGCGGCCGGTCTGCGCCGTCTCAAGGCGATGGGTTTCTCCGACAAGCGCCTGGCGACCCTCGCGGTGCGCTCGGTCCCGCTCGCGGGCGGCATGGCCGAGACCTCGGGCGCGCGCTACGGCCTGATCGGCGACACGGTGCGCGCGATGGCGGGCGCCACCACCGAGAGCGACGTGCGCGCGCTGCGCGAGAAGCTCGGCGTCCATCCGGTGTTCAAGCGCATCGACAGCTGCGCCGCCGAGTTCGAGGCGGTCACGCCGTACATGTACTCGACGTACGAGGCGCCGCTGTTCGGTGAGCCCGAGAACGAGGCGATGCCGTCCGACCGGCGAAAGATCGTGATCCTGGGCGGCGGACCCAACCGCATCGGCCAGGGCATCGAGTTCGACTATTGCTGCGTCCACGCCTGCTTCGCGCTCGCCGAAGTCGGCTACGAGACGATCATGGTCAACTGCAACCCGGAGACGGTCAGCACCGACTACGACACCTCCGACCGGCTCTACTTCGAGCCGCTCACGGCCGAGGACGTGCTGGAGATCCTGCGCGTCGAGCAGCAGAACGGCGAGCTCGTCGGCGTGATCGTCCAGTTCGGCGGGCAGACGCCGCTGAAGCTCGCGCAAGCATTGGAAGACGCCGGCATCCCGATCCTGGGCACTTCGCCCGATGCGATCGACCTTGCCGAAGACCGCGAGCGCTTCGCCGCGCTGGTCGAGAAGCTGGGGCTCAAGCAGCCGCAGAACGGCATCGCGCGCAGCCGCGACGAGGCTGTCAAAGTCGCCGCGTCGATCGGCTATCCGGTGTTGATGCGCCCGAGCTACGTCCTGGGCGGGCGGGCGATGGAGATCGTCGACAGCGTGCAGCAGCTCGACGATTACATCACCACTGCGGTGCAGGTTTCGGGCGACTCCCCGGTGCTGATCGACCAGTACTTGCGCGACGCGGTCGAGTGCGATGTCGATGCGCTGTGCGACGGCGAGCAGGTCGTCGTGGCCGGCGTGCTGCAGCACATCGAGGAAGCGGGCATCCATTCAGGCGACAGCGCCTGCACCCTGCCGCCATACAGCCTGCCGCCCGAAATCGTCGCGACGATGGAGCGGCAGGCCGAGGCGCTGGCGTTCGCGCTGGGCGTCAAAGGGTTGATGAACATCCAGTTCGCCGTGAAAGAGGGCGAGGTCTACCTGATCGAGGTCAACCCGCGCGCGAGCCGGACGGTGCCGTTCGTCGCCAAGGCGATCGGCCAGCCGGTCGCCAAAGTCGCCGCGCGGGTGATGGCGGGCGAGAAGCTCTCCAGCTTCCCCCCGTTCAAGCGCGATCTTGCGTACATGGCTGTCAAGGAAGCTGTGTTTCCTTGGGCGCGCTTTGCCGGGGTCGATCCGGTGCTGAGCCCGGAGATGAAATCGACCGGCGAAGTCATGGGCATCGATGCCGACTTCGGCACCGCCTTCGCCAAGGCGCAGCTCGGCGCAGGCGTCCTGCTGCCGCAGTCGGGCACGGTGTTCATCTCGGTCAAGGACACGGACAAGATGCATATCCTGACTGCGGCCACACTGTTGATCGAGCTTGGCTTCAGGATCGTCGCGACCGGGGGCAACCAGCGCTACCTCGCTGACGCCGGATTGCCGGTCGAGCGGGTCAACAAAGTCGCCGAAGGGCGCCCGCACATCGTCGATCGGATCAGCGACGGGGAAATCGCGCTGATCTTCAACACCACCGAGGGCTGGCAGTCGCTGCGGGATTCGCAATCGATCCGCGGATCGGCGCTCAGCGAGAAGGTGCCGTACTATACGACGGCAGCCGCCAGCGTGGCGGCGGTAGAGGCGATCGCGGCGATGCGGCGCGCGCGGCTTGAAGTGCGATCGTTACAAGATTATTATAGCTGAGTTCGTTCGCGCATTTCCGAAATTGCGGAGGATAGGCAACCTTTCCGATAAGGAACGGGTTGCACCGCCGTCGAACCCACTACCGGGCCCATCATCGGGATCGCGACCAAGAGGAAGACATTAGAATGTCGATTACCGAGAAAGTGCCCATGCTGGCGGAAGGCTATGAAATGCTGACCGCCGAGCTTAAGGCACTGCGCCTGGAACGCCCTCGGATCATCGATGCGATCGAAGAGGCACGCGCGCATGGCGACCTTTCGGAGAACGCCGAGTACCACGCCGCCAAGGAGCGTCAGGGCCAGGTCGAGGCGTCGATCGGCGATATCGAGGACAAGATCAGCCGCGCGCAGATCATCGATCCCGCCACGCTTTCGGGCGACCGCATCGTGTTCGGCGCGACCGTCACGCTGCTCGACGACAGCGAGAAGTCGATACGCTACCAGATCGTCGGCCCGACCGAGGCTGACGCCAAAGTCGGTCGCATCAGCTACAACTCGCCGCTGGGCCGCGCGCTGATCGGGCGCCGCGTCGATGACGAGATCGAAGTGACGGTCCCTTCGGGTGACCGCTTCTACGTCGTCGAGAAGCTCGAATTCATTTAATTCCTCCGCGGAGCGGGGAGGGCAACCATCCGCAGGATGATGAAGGGGCACGGGCGGGCTCACGCGTTTTTGATAGGGTCTGCCAAGCTCCATCATGCTCACACGAAGACACGAAGATTCCGTTCCGAAGGCTCTATCGCTCTTCTTTAAGCGCGCGAGGTCTTTCGTGCCCGATCAAGCACTTCTCCATTTGCGGGGAGGAATTTACGGCTTCTTGCGCTCGACGTCGGGCGCGTTTTCCCAGCCGCCGCCCAATGCCTTGAACAGCGAGACTTGCGCATCGGCGACGTTGGCGTTCGATTGCGCCAGCGAAGCGCGTGCCGCCGCGCGGTCGCGTTCGGCGTCGAGGCGCTGTAGGAAGCTGTCGCGGCCCGCGTCGAAGCGCAAGCCTGCGATCCGCGCGCCGTCGCTCGCGGCCGTTTCGGCGCGTCTGGCACTGGCGTTGGCATCGAGGGCGCCGGCATACCGCGCGAGCGCCTGCTCGACGTCCTTGAGCGCGGTCAGCACCGCGCCGTCGAATGCGGCAAGCGAGCCTTCGCGCGTCGCCTGCGTCTCGCGGATGCGCGCGCGCGCCGCGCCGATATTGGGGAATGACCAGGTGATCAGCGGCCCGAGCGAGTAGCTGAACGAAGCGGCCTTGCCGATTCGGCTGGCGTCGTACGAGCCAAGCGAGGTCGATCCGCCCAGCGTGATCTTGGGAAACAAGTCCGCCGTCGCCACACCCACGCGCGCGGTGTCGCCAGCAAGCGTGCGCTCGGCCTGGCGCACGTCGGGGCGGCGCGCGAGCAGCGCGGCGCCGTCACCGACCGGGATCAGCGCGTTCACGTTCGGGGGGGTCTTGCACGTGCTGGCGTTGGCGTCGATGTCCGCAGGCGGACGCCCGGTCAGCACCGCCAGCGCATAGAGCGAAGCGCGCCGCTCGGCCTCGAACGTGGGCACTTGCGCGCGCGCATTCTCGGCCAGCACCGCCGCCTGATCGACATTGAGCTGGGTCCCGCGGCCAGCGTCGAACAATCGGCGCGTAAGATCGAGCGTGTGGTCCTGAAGCTGCGCGGTCTCGCGGGCGACGTCGGCCTGCGCGGCGTTGCTGCATGCCTGCGCATAGGTCCGCGCAGTTTCCGCGGCCACGGAGACGCGCGCGCCGTCCAGTTGCGCCTGTGCGGATTGCGCATCGGCGTGCGCCGCCTCGATCG
>CAJCHR010000056.1 GCA_903970225.1 Actinobacteria bacterium 21-64-8
GATTCGATGACTTCCTTCGAAAACGCTTCCCAGTCCTTTTCAGGGTAAGCGGACAGATGCGCGTTGTAATTGCCCACCGCGCCGTTGATCTTGCCCAGGTACTCGGCCGCCTCGGTGGCCTTGATCTGACGCTCGAGCCGATAGGCGAACACCGCCAGTTCCTTGCCGATCGTCGACGGCGTGGCCGGCTGGCCGTGAGTCCGCGTGATGAAGGCGACGTTGCGATAACGATGCGCAAGCTCCGCGATCTGGCCCCGCAGCGCCTTGACCTTGGGCAGCCAGATCGTGCTCACTGCGCGGCGCAGCATGAGTCCGTAAGCGAGGTTGTTGATGTCCTCGGACGTACAGCAGAAATGGACCCATTCGCGCGAGGTCGCGAGTTCGGTCCCGTCGAGCAGGTTCTTGATGAAGTATTCGACCGCCTTCATGTCATGGTTGATCACCCGCTCGGTATCGCGGATCCGATCGAAATCGCCTTCGTCGAAATTCGCGACGATATCGCGCAGCCATGCGATCCGCTTGTCGGACAGCGGCGGGAGATCGGTGATCGTCTCTTCGAGCGAGAGCGCGATGAACCATTCGATCTCGACCTCGACGCGGCTGCGCATCAGCGCGAATTCGGAAAGCGCATCGGCGAGACCCGGAAGCCGGGCGGCATAGCGGCCGTCGAGCGGCGAGAGCGCCTTGGACGTGACGCTCAATCCCTGCTGGCGGAGGATGTCGCTGTGTTCGTTCATTGTGGGGGTCCTGTTTATCGCGGTGCCCCATAGCACAGGGTTTCCCCCGCTCGAAAGTGGTGGAGATCGATAGCGTTGTCGGGGTCGTGTCGTGCTTACCGGATCGCCACGCGCCGTCTGCGCAGCATGGATCCGATCGTCCCGGAGCCGGCGACCATCATCGCGAAGCGGGTCATATATTCCTGCCTCTGCCGACTACGAGGCTAATCCTTGGCAGCCTGCTCTTCGGTACTCGCGGGCGTCTGGCTGAACGTGGCGGGCTTTCCGGCTTCGCCGTAGAGCTCGGCTACGAGGGGGGCATGAAGGGTGCCCTTGCCGATGCGCACGGACACGCTTGCCGCGCGGAGGCTGCGATTGTGGGGATAGACCGGCCCGGACACCCAGCGCAGGTCGATCACGGCGCGGTGGCCAGAGCCGAGCCGCACAGGGATCATGGCCGGGCCGGGATGCATGCCGATCGGCGCGGCGCGGCTCAGGGGCAGCGGGCGTCCACCCAGCCCGCGAAATTGTACGCGCGGGAGCGCAGGCAGGATGCAGTCATCCCCGCGATTGAGGATGGAGAGTTCGACGCCCGAATGGGACATCCCGTTGAAGTCGCCATCGCGTCCGTCGGTGGAGAGACTCAACTGCGCGGCCCGGCAGACGGGGATTTGCGGAGCGCCGATTGCGGCGGCCTGTGCGGCAAGAAGCAGAAGCGCAATGGGCATCGATACTCTCCGGGTAGGGCAAAGCCAGTTGCGTCCCACCGTCGGAAAGAACCCGCAAAAGGCAAATTCGTGCCGGAAACGGCGAACGTTTTGCCCCTGTCAGGTGCATTTCAGGCGATCACCCCGGCAAGGCACGCTGACGCAGCAGACGGATATACGTCTCCGCGACCGCGCGGTTGATCGCGTCCCACGAGAAGTTCCGCGATCGGGCCTCGCCCGCGGCACCGTGGCGCGCGCGCAGTTCCGGATCTTCGCAGTACTCGCGAAGCGCGGCGGCGAAGGCGGCAATCGCCCCCGGTCGGATCAACCTGCCCGAGACATGATCGTGGACCAGACTCTCGCTCCCCGTCGCGGCCGCTGCGACCACCGGCAGTGCGCAGGCCATCGCTTCGAGAGTGACGTTGCCGAAGGTCTCGGTGACCGATGGGTTGAACAGCACGTCCATGCTCGCGACCGCTTGCGCAAGGTCCGCGTCCTGGAGGAAGCCGGCGAAGATCGCACCGGGTAGCCGCGCCTGCAGCCACGCACGCGCCGGGCCCTCGCCAACGATCAGCACTTTGTGCGCAGTGCCGTTGCGGGTGAGCTCGTCGATCGTGTCCGAAAACACGTCGAGGCCCTTCTCCATTACCAGCCGGCCCAGGAAGCCGATCACCGGCTGATCGTCGCTGATCCCGAGCGAGCGGCGCCATTCGAGCGAGCGGCGTGCCGGATTGAAGATCTCGCGGTCGACCCCGCGCGACCAGATGCCGACGTCGTAGTTCATCCGCTGCTCGCGCAGCACTTGCGCCATGCTCTCGGACGGCGCGACCAGCGCGTCGCAGCGGCGGTAGAAGCGGCGCAGGATCGCCTCTATCGCAGGCTCGCCCCAGGCCATGTTGTAGTAACGCAAGTACGTCTCGAAGCGTGTGTGCACCGAGGCGAGCACCGGGATTTTGCGCGTACGCGCCCAGCTGAGCGCGCGGTGCGCCGCGGGATCGGGCGAGGAGACGTGGACGACGTTGGGCGCGAAATGCGCAAGATCGCGCCGGATCCCGCCCGAAAGCCCCCGCGCGAGCCGGTATTCAGGGCGGCGCGGGATAGAGAACGAGGGCAGGCTGATCAGATCGCCGGTCGCCGGATGCGCGGGTTCGTCGATCGTCGGCGCATAGACGCGCACCGCGGCGCCCTCACGCAGCAGGTATCCGACGAGGCGGTTCAGCGCCTGTGTCGGCCCGTCGCGGACCATGTTGTAGTTGCCGCTGAACAGGGCGATGCGAAGGTCGGCAATTTCCATGGTCGCGCGCCCATAGCGGTGCGGTGACCGCTTGGCGAGGGTGGCGGCAGCGCCGGGACAAAACGGCGTCTTGCGAAGTTCGCGAGGTGCGCCCGATCGATGGAACAATTGCGCGTCCGGTGCGTCCCTGACGGTTATACAGCGAAGGGGATTCCATGAAGACGATCACCAAGGCCGCGACCGTCGTTGCCGCCGCATTGCTTGCCTGCTCCGCGCCGGCAGTGGCCCAGCATCATGGCGGAGGCGGCCACGGCGGAGGAAGCCATGCGGGTGGCGGTCATATGGGCGGCGGTCATGGAGGCGGCAACCACGGCGGTGGAGGCCACATGGGCGGCGGCCACGGTGGCGGCGGC
>CAJCHR010000057.1 GCA_903970225.1 Actinobacteria bacterium 21-64-8
GCGGGGTGAGGCCGACGTGCGCCATCACCGGAATTCCGCGCGCCGTGAGGAACGCGATCGCCACCGCCATCGCGCTGCCACCTTCGAGCTTGACTCCCGCCGCACCGGTCTCGGCCATCACCCGGCTGGCGGAGGCGAACGCTTGCTGCGGCGAGGCCTCGTAGCTGCCGAACGGCATGTCGACGATGACCACCGAGTGATAGCTCCCGCGCACCACCGCCGCGCCGTGCGCGATCATCATGTCGAGCGTGACCGCCAGCGTCGAGGGCAGGCCATAGATCACCTGTCCCAGCGAATCCCCGACCAGCAGCAGGTCGCAATGCGGATCGAGCAGCTGCGCCTGCCGCGCGGTGTAGGCGGTGAGCATGACCAGCGGCTGCTCGGTCTTGCCGCCCACCTTGCGCCGCTGGATCGCGGGCACGGTCAGGCGCTTCATCGGCGCGGGCGTGGGATTGGCGCGGCTGGTCGCGGTATCGAGCTGGAAGGTGGTCGACATGGTGAGGGTTCTAGCGGGTGCGGGGGGAGGGGGGAAGGATGGACCCTGAGACACGCTCAGGGCGGCGAAGAAATTTGTGCGAGCGGCAGGCAGGTTGATGAAACCCATGCTCGTGCGGGCGAAATTTCAGTATCATCGCCCATAGGAGGCACGGAAGCTCCTGTAAGCTGATCGACGATGGAAAGAGCATGGAGATGAGATGAAGATTGAACGTATCGCTCAAGCGGCTTAAGATCGACAAGGGCCAGGCCTATTGCGTCCGCTAAGACTTATAGAGAATGGGCCTATTGATCAGCCTGTTATAGTACATGGCGACGGCGAACTTGACACCGTTCAAGAGGCTTTTTGTAGAACTTGCAAGCGGAGCTTGTCACCGTAGCGCTTTAGTTGGCATATTTTTTGGATTACCGGCCTGCGTCGCGAATTCTCGTGTCGCTATGGCACCCCCCAAACATCCCCCGCCGGCGTCAACCCGCGCAAATGCCCCGTATTCTCCTTCCCCGCGATCAGCGCCGGCTGCGGACAATCCGTCTCGATCCGTAAATACGAGAGCGCCATGGACTTGATGTACCACCGGCCCTCGCGCTTGACGTAGGTCTCCAGGTAGTGACCCCAGCCGTGGTTCTGCTTGCCGTCCTCCCAGATGTTGTAGTCCTCCAGCACCCACACGCCGGTGGCGGTGTCGGGGCCGGTCAGGTCGATCTCGGGCATGTGGCCGTGGTGGACGCTCTGCACGATCGTCAGCGTGGTGGCGTAAGCGGCGAATGCGGCGCGGCCTTCATAGCGCTCGCCGTGCGCGCGGGTAAGGTCGACGACGCAGTCTTCCGCGAAGACGCCGACGTAGGTGTCCCAGTCCTTGCTGTCGAGCGAGCGGAAATAGCGGGCCTTGAGCTTCTTGATCTCTTCGACGTCGTCCATGGAATCCTCCCGATCGTGTTTAGGTTTTGGCGAGCATCGCTGTCTTCCCGAAGCCGCGCAAGACCGCGCGCCCCACTCCGTTGTCGACCCGGCGGGACGCCGCGTCCCGTGCATCGCGCTGGATGAGACACACGCCCGCAAGTTCGCTTGCCAACCCGCTGCATTGCGGTAGCTTTCCCGGTTAAGCCGCCAGTCACGAACGGGAACCCTCAACGCATGTTCGCTCGCATCAAGTCCCTCGACGCCATCCTGGCGACGGCGGAGAAGAAGTCGCTTCATCGCTCGCTCGGTGCGTTTCAGCTGACCATGCTGGGGGTGGGTGCGGTGATCGGCACCGGTATCTTCGTCCTTACCGCCGAAGCCGCGCAGAAGGCGGGGCCGGGAATGATCCTGAGCTTCGTGATCGCGGGGTTCGTCTGTGCGGTGGCGGCGCTGTGCTACGCCGAGATGTCCGCGATGGTGCCGGTCTCGGGCTCTGCCTATACGTATAGCTATGCGGTGATGGGTGAGCTCGTCGCGTGGATGGTCGGCTGGGCGCTGATCCTCGAATATGCGATCGCCGCAGGCGCGGTCTCGGTCGGGTGGTCGGGTTATATGGTCGGCTTCATCCAGAGCAGTTTCCACATTCATGTGCCGCTCGCGTTCGTGCGCGGGCCGTTCGACGGCGGGCTGATCAACACCCCCGCGATGATCATCGCCGCGGTCATCACCTGGCTGCTGGTGATCGGCACCAAGGAGAGCGCGACGGTCAACGCGGTGCTTGTCGCGATCAAGATCGCGGCGCTGACGATGTTCGTGGTGCTGACGATCCCCTTGATCAGGGGCACGCAGTTCACCCCGTTCGCGCCGCTCGGCTTCGGCGGCATCTCGGGCGCGGCCGCCTCGATCTTTTTCGCATATGTGGGCTTCGATGCGGTCTCGACCGCGGCCGAGGAGACCAAGAACCCGCAGCGCAACATGCCGATCGGCCTGATCGGCAGCCTCGCGATCTGCACCGTGTTCTACATGCTGGTCGCCGCCGGCGTCATCGGCACGGTCGGTGCGCAGCCGGTGTTCGGGCCCAATCACGAAGTGCTCTCGCCCGGCACCACCGCGCTGTCGCAGGCGTGCATGGCGATCCAGGAGAATGCAGTCGTCTGCTCGAAGGAGGCGCTGGCCTGGACTCTGCGCCAGGTCGGTCATCCTTTCCTCGGCTACCTCGTCGGCGCGGCGGCGATCATCGCGCTGCCCTCGGTGATCCTGATGATGATGTTCGGCCAGACGCGCATCTTCTTCGTGATGAGCCGCGACGGCCTGCTCCCGGCGTTCTTCGCCAAAGTGCACCCCCGCTTCCACACGCCGCACGTGGTGACGATCATCACCGGCGTGTTCGTGATGGCGTTCTCGGCGTTCTTCCCGGTCGGGCTGCTGGCGGACGTCTCCAATGCGGGGACGCTGTTCGCCTTTGGTGCGGTCTCGATCGCGGTGATGGTGCTGCGCCGGACCGACGCGAGCCGCCACCGCCCGTTTCGTACGCCCGTGGTCAACGTGGTGGCGCCGGTTTCGATCCTGGGCTGTATCTACCTGTTCTTCAACCTGTCGGCGGTGACGATCGAACTGTTCGTGCTGTGGGCCGCGATCGGGATTGCCGTCTATTACGGTTATAGCCGCAGCCGCAGCTATGTCGGCCGGGGTGTAGACGGCGATGGCGATGCGGTGGCGCCGCCGGTCGGGGGTTAGACCGGCAGGTTCACGCGAA
The DNA here is from genome assembly GCA_903970225.1 of Actinobacteria bacterium 21-64-8. Lineage (GTDB taxonomy): Bacteria > Pseudomonadota > Alphaproteobacteria > Sphingomonadales > Sphingomonadaceae > Novosphingobium. The sequence continues at coordinate 3,153 of CAJCHR010000057.1, forward strand.
GGCGCGGACACATCCGGCCTTCGCTCTCGAGCGTCTTCGCGATTTCAGGTGAGATCAAGACGTCTGGCGAATCACGCGAAATAAGAACATAGTGCGAACATGGAGTCGATACCATGAGCGCAGAGCCCAGCGTCCCGTCCGCGTTTCACGCCGCGCGTGCTGCCGAGTGGCGGCCCGGGCTGGCGGGAGAGGGGGCATCCCACAGCGAGATATTTGCGTCCTCGGGTGAGGCGACGGGGGCGGCGCTCGCGCTTGCGCTGGCGATGGACCGGCTGTGTGTTTCCGAAACCGCAGCGGGCGACTCAGCCGACTTGCGGCCGTGGCTGTGGGTGCAGGATGCGCAGGCGCTGCGGCGCGATGGGCGGCCTTACCGCCCCGGCCTGTCGCAGTCGCTGCGCCACCGGCTGATCCATGTCGCAGCCAAAAGCCCCGAGGACGCACTGTTCGCGATCGAGGAGGGGCTGCGCTGCCGCGAACTCACGTTCGTGATCGGGGAGATCGCGGGCAATCCGCGGTCGCTCGATTTCACCGCCTCGCGGCGCCTCACGCTTGCGGTCGAGAAGCATGGCGTTCCGCTGTGGCTGGTGCGGCTCGATGCGAAGCGCGATCTCGGCTCGGCGCGGCTGCGCTGGGAGGCGCGTTCAGCGGTTTCGCCCGGCTCGCGATGGAACGCGCAGGCGCCGGGGGTGCCCAGCTGGCACGCCGAACTGTTCCGCGCGCGCAGTCACCCGCCCGGGGCCTGGGTGCTGCGAAATGAGCACGGGTTGCTGGCCGAGCGGGTTGGCGAGGGCGCTCCTGCTCTCCTCCCCTGAGCCGCAGGCGAGCGCAGCTCAACGGGAGCGGCCTGCAGGTCGCGGGTTGAGTGCTCCCCCGCCGCATCCTATCGATCTGGTGCCGCGATCTCGCGATCGATCACTGGCGTCTGGGTGATGGCAATGAACAAGCCGACGCCACCCCGCTCGCGCTGATCACCGAGACCGCGCACGGGCCGCGCATCGCCGCGCTCAACCGCGCGGGGCTCGAGACGGGGGCGCAGCCGGGCACGATGCTGGCGGATGCGCGCGCGCTGTGCCCGGGGATCGCGACCGCGCCCTCGGACCACGCTGGCGACCTCGCTCTGATCGAGAACCTGGCGGTCTGGGCGCAGCGCTGGGGCCCGTGGAGCGCGATCGATCCCCCCGATGGCGTGATCGTCGATGTCACCGGCGCGGCGCATCTGTTCGGCGGCGAGCGGGCGCTGATTGGCGATGCGGCGATGCGTTTTGCCCGGCGCGGTTTCGCGACGCGGCTCGCGATCGCGTCCACCGCGGGTGCGGCCTGGGCGCTCGCTCACCACGGCCCCGAGGCCGCGATCCTCGAGCCCGACGATGATCCGGCCGAGCGGCTCGCGGTGTTGCCCGTGGCGGCGTTGCGGCTCGACGCGGCTACCGTGCTGCTGCTGAGGCGCCTCGGGCTCAAGCGGCTGGGCGATCTTCACGGTGTCGCGCGCAAAAACCTCACGCGCCGCTTCCGCCACCACAGCACACCCGCCGCCAATCCGCTGATCCGCATGGACCAGCTCATCGGCCGGGTGCCCGAGCCGCTGCTGCCGGTGATCGCTCACGATGCCCCGATGGTCGAGCGCCGGCTGATGGAGCCGATCCGCCACCGCGAACTGCTCGACCGGGTGATCGCCGATCTGTGCGCGGACATGGCGCGCCTGCTTGAAGGCCGGGCGCAAGGCGCGCGCAGGCTGGAACTCGGGTTCTGGCGGGTCGATGGCGAGGTCGTGGTGCGCAGCCTCGAGCTTGCCGCCGCGAGCCGCGATCCGGCGCACATCGCGGGGCTGCTGGGCCGCAAGCTCGACGATATCGACGCTGGCCTCGGCATCGAACTCGCGCGGTTGCGCAGCGCCTGGATCGAGCCGCTGGCGCTCTCGCAGCGCGATTTCGAGGAGGGCGCCGAAGCACGCGGCACCAGCCTTGCCACCTGTATCGACCGCCTGACCGCACGGCTTGGCGCGCAAGCGGTGCGTCGCCCGGTGCCGCAAGCGAGTCATCTGCCCGAACGTGCACAGCGCTGGCAGCTGCCGTTGGAGCCAGTCAGGGGCCAGCAGGACGAGTTCGAATTCCACGCCCGGCCGGTGAAACTGCTCGACCGCGCCGAGCCGATCGGAGTGGTCTACCTCAGCCCCGACGGCCTGCCGCGGCGCTTCCGCTGGCGCGGCGAGGTCCACGAGATCGCCCGCGTCGAAGGCCCCGAACGCATCGCGCCCGAATGGTGGCGCGAACGCTCGACCACGCGCCTGCGCGACTATTACCGGATCGAGGACGAGCAAGGCCGTCGCTACTGGATCTACCGCAGCGGGCTACCGGATGATGGGCGCGGAGGGGTGCCCGCCTGGTTCCTGCAAGGGCTGTGCGGGTAAAGCCTTTCCCGTTTTCCCGCCTTTAAGATCGCGCCTGCCGAATGCACCAAGCCGCCCTTGCGGAACCGCCGCCGCGCGGCTAGTGCGCACGCCTTCCAGGACATGCGGAGCGGTGGCCGAGTGGTCGAAGGCGCTCGCCTGGAAAGTGAGTATACGCCAAAAGCGTATCGAGGGTTCGAATCCCTCCCGCTCCGCCACGGACCATTCCATAGCGGTCCGTAAAGGACCACTGGTCTCGACTTTTTTCCTCCTGAAAACCGACACTTAGCAGACCGGTTCGGCCTCGGCCGTCCGTGCCAATCCGGTGAGCTGGAAGGGCGAAAACGGGGTACGCGTGGTCGAAAAACGAGGTATTTTTGGAGACCGAACCATGCTTGCCGATTCCAAGGTGCGGACGGCCAAGGCGCGCCCGAAAACCTACAAACTTGCCGACTCCAATCGCCTCTTCCTGATGGTCACCCCGAGCGGCGGCAAACACTGGCGCTGGAATTACGAGTACGACGGCAAATACAAGACAATGGCCTTAGGCGCCTATCCCCTCGTCTCGCTCGCTGATGCGCGCACGAAGCGAGATGAGGCCTACGCGCTTCTTTGCGAAGGACAGGATCCCAATGTCGCGAAGCGGCTGAAGATCGAAGCGAACATTAAAGCTGCTCGTCAAACGTTCGGGCGTGTGGCTCGCGAGTGGCACGCAAATGCCAAGGCCCAGTGGGCAACGATCCATGGCCACACCGCTGGTCGCGGGCTGCGCTGCGGGCGTGTGCGAATACCTGGTCGCTTCGGGCGTGGTGTCGCCGAGCGCTGCGCTGATCAAGGCGATGCTGATCAACGGCGCTCACCCGCTGCAGGGCCGCCGTCGAGACTGCCGCCGAGGCGGTGGCTTTCCTCAAGGATCGTGAGCGCAACCGGCCAGACGATAAGGCCAAAGCTCACCGAGCCGATGATGTTCATCATTGGCCGCGTACCTCTAGATCTCATTGCGGACCTGCCCGTGTGCCAGAACGGCGAAGAGTCCCGTACCGCCTAGGATGTTCCCGATCAGAGCGGGGAGTATGAAGCCAGCGGTTGCCCAGCCAAACGAGGCGCGCCCCACGATCCAGAGCAGCCATGCTTCGGCTGAACCGGCCACGACGTGGCTGAACCCCCCGATCGCAATAACGTAGGTGATCACGACGACGATCCAAAACTCGCTGCCCCGCGCGCTGGGTAAGATCCAGGCTATTGCGCCGACCAGAAAGCCGGCCGGGATCCCAAGTAGCAGGGTGCTAAGGAAATCATGATCCAGCAGCCGCGACGACAGATCGACGGCCGACGAAAGTTGCTCGGGAGAAAGGATCACTCGCCACCCCATTAGAGCCGCAACCACTATGGTGCCCAGCATGTTGCCAGCGAACACAAGTGCCCAGAGCCTCGCCAGCCGCCGAATGTTGCGCAGCGTTGGATGGGTGGCTATCGGAAGGACAGCGGTGACTGTGTTCTCGGTGAAGAGCTGAAGGTTGCCAAGGATCACTATCACGAACCCGACGGAGTAGCCGAGCCCGGCAATAAGCTCGGATGCAGGCGAATTGGGGAGCCGGAGCTTGAGGAATGTCTCTGCCAGCACTGATACGCTGATGGCCAACCCTGCGGCAAATGCAGAGAACAGGAGAGACATGACCGGGCGCCCCAGTTCGTCCTGACCCTGCAGGCGGATGATCTCGTGCACGACACGCGCTGAGCCGGACTTCTTCTCGGCAACGGCCTGCACTTCCTCGTCGGACAAGCTGTCGGATGGGGTTTCCTCTTCCTCCGACTCCGGCTCGATTTCCGCCAAAATTATTCCCATCGCCAGCGTACTCGCCCCATCGGCACTTAACGCCCCCCGCTGGTGAGGCGGCGTCCTGCTGACAACCGACTCTCCAGCCGAATGTTTCGCGGTGTACGTGCGACAAATCCGCATCGCGTTGCGGCTGAGCGTTCGTGCTGCAATCAATCCCGCTCTCGTCGCGGCTTTCCCGGACCTAGAGCTTGCCGACTCGGTGGACTCGTCGGTCTATAAGTCTCCCCTGAAAGCTGCGCGGCTAAAGGACTGAGAGGTCGGCTCACGAGAAGGGCCGTAACTGTCCAGTGCTTCCAGCGTCCACCAATGACGCCGAACGGGCGATAAAACCACGTCAGGTCGCGCCTGCTGCGACGCTGTTGCGGAGGTGCATCTTTCTCGCAAGCCCATCGTATCTCCTAGGGTCGAGCCTGCGTTGCGCGATGACCAACCTTGGAGAGAGCCGTGAAATCAGCCAGATCGGCATTGCTGCCCCTATTCATCGGTGCGCTCATGGCAGCGGCCCCGGCTTCCGCTGCACCACTGCTTTTCGTGTTCACGGGCCAGTCGCTTACCGGACCAGTGACCGCAACATTCCAGCTCGATAGCAACCCGGCACCTGATCGGATAAACGATCAGTCGGCATTCGGCTTTGGACAGGTCTTCTTCGACAATGTGGCCGGAGTTTATGACGGCGTGGCGGCAACGGCTTCGACGATCTCGTTTGGGACGGGGCTGGCGTCTCAGTTCCAGATTTCAGGCAGTCCGGCCGGCTTTGCCCAGTTCGGCGGTCAGGACGTTTTCACGGGGTCATTCGCAAGCCCCGTTTTTAGCCCTGGCACATATAAGTTCACCGGATTCAGCAGCGGAACGCTAACCGTTTCCAACGCTGCTGTGCCCGAGGCAGCAACATGGGCAACAATGGTTATCGGGTTTGGCGCAATCGGGTTCGCGATGCGCCGCCGGTCCAGTGCTCGGGCGACTATCTCCTTCGCCTGATCCTTGGGCTCACAGCTCCAGACAAGGTGGCTACCAGCCGGCAAAATGGTGTCGGTCCGGCTGGGGAAGGTGCCGGACCGACGGCCTAGACAATCCGGAACGTGAATTGATCGATGACGATAGCGCGCAGGAGCCAGTAATGCCTGGGACGATCGAGAGAGCATTTGGACTGGCGAAAAGCGGCGACTTTACGGACATTGGCGAGATCGGGCGACAGCTTGCGCGCGAAGGCTTTGATGACGTCCAGGCTCATCTGGCCGGTGCGGGCATCAAGAGGCAACTCGCTGCCATGATGAAAACCGCTTCAAACCAGCGGCAGAACAGGCCTGGCGTGCCTGCGCTGTTCGCGGGTGATGCCGATCGCACGCCAATCACTCGCAAACACCCGAGCGGCTAGAGTCGAAGTCGCCGCAAACGCGCTCTGCCGTTTGGCAGGGCGCAAGGGGACGCGGCGCCTTCGGATCAACCCCAACCCGCTCCGACGGTGCCGCGCTCGCGATATTTCGCGATGGTCCCGATCGCAATCCGAGGAACCGAATATTGACCTGGCAGGAACGATACGTCGATTCAGGATTTGGGATGCAGGATAACAGCTAATGGGGACACGCCATGCTCTGGACAATTGCAGTCATTCTCTTCGTGCTCTGGTTGCTTGGGGCGTTCGCGTTCCATGTCGGTGGCGGGCTGATCCATTTGCTGCTGGTCATCGCAGTCGTCGTCATCATTTTTCAGCTTATCACCGGGCGCAGGGTTTAGAGGCGCAAGCTCCCCACTGACGTTCAGTCTGTTGTAGGCGGGTACCTTAGCGGTCCCGCCAGCCACCGATCGTTGCGCGTGCTCTAAGTCCCGTGACGATCGGCGAGCTCAGGAGTCGCTGCGAGGACGCGCCTCCTCGATCTCATGCTCTTCGCGATACTCTAGCCCGATAAGCGCATTCCGTGCGTCGCTATTGGCCTTGATCAGCTCGTCCAGCTTCGCATGAAGCGCAGCGCCGTCTCGGTTTTGCGTTGCCTGCAAGATCGGCAGGAGCAGAAGCGTCAGGCAGCTGATCGCGAGGCTTGTGCCATTCATCAGATGCTCGTTGCCCGACAGATAGGCCAGCACCGCCAGCAGGGTCATCACGATGCAGAGCAACAGCATTACGGGCCGGCCAGCGAACCGGGCGCTACCGGTTGTGAACCGGTGGAACAGATTGCTCGTGATAGGATCGCGCATTTGCCGGTCGTAACGCGCGGGATTGGCGTTGGGCTTCATATCGGCGGCGGTGTCATCGCGAATGACGGAAATTTGCCGTTTTTCGCCTCGTCTCCGAGACCGATCCGCCTAAGAGTTCCAGATAGTACCGTTAGGGCTCCGTCAGACCAACGTGGCAGCACACCCGAGCCGATGTCAGCAAGTCCCGCCTGACTTCGCGGTGGTGCCCCCGAACAGGTCGGTCTTCTCGAGCACCAGCACCGTAAGGCCCTGCGTCTTCGCCACCAGCGCCGCGGCGAACGCGCCGCCGCCGTTGCCGATCACGACAAATCGAACGCCTCTTGCACTTGCTCCATCCGCTCAGCCCATCTTCTGACGGTCGAGCGGCTTCCAGTCTTCCCAGCCCTCCCACGAGGGCTCGCCCGTGGCCGTATCGAACACGGTGTTCTTCGGATCGAAGGCCGTCCCACTGGTATAGCTGGCCTCGACAGGGACCATCATGATCGTCTGGCGATGGATGAAGCGCTCTTCATCCTCGTAGAAGTATTTGTGCAGCTTGGGCTCGACCATCTCGTGCTGGATCAAGTCGAAATCTTCCTTGGTCGCGGTGGTCCATTCAGAGATCAGGTCCCACTCGGACTCGTGCTCGCGGAACGTACCGTCGTTCAGGCGCGGGTCGCCCCCCGACATGGCCGTGGTGATGTAGTGCCGCCGATAGTCGGTGAACACGTGCCCGAAGAACTTGAGCGCCATCGCTGCATGCGAACGCTCGAAATGCTCACGAAACTGCTCATGCGTCAAATGCGGCTTGCGCGCGATGAAATGGAACACCTTGTACAACTGGACTCTCCCAATTCTGATTAGTGAAATGGCTTTATCGTCATGCGTTTCCACGCTTTGCAGCGACGGTAGACACCGCAACCGATCTCATCATGCTTATGAGGTCAGACCCGTTATCGAATCGGCTTCCAGCCGCCCCGCCCTCGAGCCCTCGACAATGACTCCGCTGCCAGTGGTGATCACTTCGTTTGGGTGCCTGCCGATCTTGCAGCATCGCCATTCCCCTGAGCCTGACACGTGTTGCGCCCTGAGATCGGACGGCGTCTCCGGACCCTGATGCATCCTCTTCGTCCTGCGAACCAGTGCACCGACCGGGGGAGGCATGTCAACATTTGCTGAGCACGCGCATAGCGAGCTCGCGCGCGTAAGTAGCCGTCTATGGGTGAAGCAAGCCGCTCGCGGATGCCCTCGATGAGAGCCCCTCATCCTGCGCCGAACGCCTTTTGTAACGTAGCGTCGTTCGCCGCCATTGCCCGGAGTTTGGCAGAGCATGGAAGTGAGGCCGCTAGAAGCGCTCTGCGCCGTTGACGCTTTGCCTCTATTTCACTAAGCGACTGCTTGGTAATTGAGAACTATTGACCTCTGGATCACCTGTTCCGACCTGCCGCCGACCCTGCCAACGCTGGGGTGACCAAGATCAGATCAACTTTTAGCAGCTTCGAGAGGCGAGAATGAAACAGAACCGGATCGATCAATCCGGCCGGCCCGATCTCTTTACCGACGTCGAGCTATGCTCCGATCCCTATCCGTTCTTCGAACAGCTTCGCGCGGAAGGCCCAGTGTTCGTGGAGCCGTTTCATGACGTGGCGATCATGACGACCTTTGACACCGCGATGGCTGTATTTAACGACGCCAGCAAATTCTCCGCGTGTGTCGGGGCCTCGGGACCCTTGCCGCCGCTCACCTTCGTGCCCGAAGGCGACGATATCACCGCCCAGATCGCCGAACATCGCCCACAGATGCACTGTTCCGATCTCATCAATACCTATGATCAACCCGAGCATCCGAAAGCGCGCAGCCTGATGCTGCGCCTGTTCACGCCCAGCCGGCTGCGGCAGAATGAAACCTATCTCCGAGAACTGGCGGAACGCCTGATCGACGAAGCGCTGGCTTCGGACACCGTCGAGATCGTGGCGGAGCTCGGCAATCCGTTTGCCACGCTGGTCATCGCCGATCTCCTGGGCATACCAGAAGACGATCGCGCGCTTTATCGCGACAGATTGACTGGCGTTCCAGCCCCGATCGGGGAGACGTCCGAGGAGGCGTACGAACAGCGGCCACTCGAGTTCCTCCACGAAAGCTTTACCCACTTCATTGAGAGCCGCCGCGCCGCGCCGACGGATGACGTGCTAAGTGACCTGGCGACGTCTGCCTACCACGACGGAACGATGCCGACGGTGATCGAGGTCGTGCGCATCACGGTCAATCTGTTTGCCGCAGGTCAGGAGACAACCGCGCGGCTACTCGCAACTGCGCTGCGGATCCTGGTTGAACAGCAGAATTTGCAGACCCAGCTGCGCAGCGAGCCAGAGCTGATCGGAAACTTCGTGGAGGAAGTCCTGCGACTGGACGGGCCGATCAAGGGGACCTTCCGATTGACGAGCCAAACGACACAGATTGCGGACGCTGAGCTCAAGGCGGGTACGATCGTGATGATGGCGATCCCGACCATCAATCGGGATCCAGGCCGCTATGATCGACCGGATGAGATCGTGCTCGACCGACCGAAGATCCGCGAGCATCTCGCGTTTGGTCGCGGCGTTCATACCTGCCCGGGCGCGCCGCTCGCCCGGGTCGAAGTGCGGGTCATGATCGAGCGTCTGCTGGCGCGGACATCGGCTATCACGTTATCAGCCGCTCACCATGGCCCCGAAGGTAACCGTCGTTTCGAGTATGCACCGACTTATCTGATCCGCGGGCTCAATGCGCTCCACCTGAAGCTTGTCCCCCGCGATGATCTGAAAGCAGGCTGAGTGACTGAACGGCGTTGACGGCGATCACCCGCGCCGCGGCGACGCTGCCCATCAGCGATTGCCATTGAGCGGGGGCACAGGCATCAAGATCGCTTGGAGAACCCTCTGCAGTATATGCGGCCAGGCCTAACGGAATCGAAGAAATGGACAAACGCGAGCAGGATCGACTTCGTACACGAAAGGCCATCCTGGACGCGGCCGAGGATTTGATGAGGGAAGAGGGCTATGCGGCGGTCACGTCGCGCCGGGTTGCCGAGCGCGCAGGTCTGAAGTCGCAGTTAGTGCATTACCACTTCGGAACAATGGATGAACTTTTTCAAGCGGCATACCGCAGGAACGACAAGCGGTACTTCGAAAATGCCTTAAAAATAGTGTCCTCGGAAAATCCCCTTCATGAAATCTGGGCCGACGCCCGTTCCATTGCCGGAGGGGAGGTCGTTGCCGAATATGTCGCGGCGGCCAATCACCGGAAAGTTCTCCAGGATGAGCTGGTTCAATCGTGGTCGCGCTATCGCTCCTTGTTCACCACCATCATCTCCAAGCAACTTGAGGGCAGAGATGTCAGCCTTGGTGTTGTTACGCCACAAGTTCTGAACTTCATCATCTCGGCCATCAGCAAATCGATTATCGAAGAGGCCAGTCTCGGGTTCACGGAAGACCATAAAGAAATTGTCGACTTCATGGACAAGCTGGTCGTGCGGCTCACCGACGCGCCTTCCGTTTCGAAGTTGAGCAGGACCAGAAAAAGCACCCCAAAGCTCGAAGTAGGGCGGGCGGAACTGGATAACCCGTCCGCAGCCTCGCCAGGACCGCCGCCGGAAGAGCAGGATCGGCCTGCGGCATCGAGGCCGCGGGTACCCGGGCCAGGGCGCAACGAGAACAAATAAGGCCGCGCACGGGACCCATCGCGCGTTTCCATTCGCCGGGCCCGCCAAGCCACTCATGGCATTTCGCACAGTTCGGACAGGCGCCGTTGCGCTCCGCTGTTTGACGCGCATCACCCGTTACGTTAAGCGATCGGTTAGTGAAAGCATCCGCTTTGCGACTCGATCGATCAAAGCCGGATGTTCGGCAAGAAGGAGCGTCGCGCAATGATGCTGGCGCCGGGGAGCTACGGACCATGGATTTGGCAACGGCGCTGAAGGATCGTGCGATTGAGCGCACCGGACTCGAGGAATTTGGCGATCCCTCGTACCAGGACGGCCTCGAACGACTTGTCTGGTCCTTGGATCGTGAGGCATTCCTCTCGGATTCGGGCCGGATTGCGCATGAGTCTCAGATCGTCGAGACATTGTCTCAGCGCCTGCAGATCGAGGACTGGTACAGGCGGCATCCCGAGATTGAGCATGAGGAGATCGTGGCGCCCCTGATCGGGCTGGGGCTGCCCAGAACCGGATCGACCGCTTTTTCCTGCCTTTTGGGTGAAGATCCAAACGCGCGATCGCTTCGCACATGGGAAGTGATCTCCCCCTTGCCGCCGCCCGAAAAAGCCACCGAGAACAGCGATCCTCGTATCGAGCAGGCGCGCCAGGCGATAGCGCACCTCGATGGGTTCGCGCCGCGCCTGAGAACCATGTTGCCGACCTCAGCCACGTCTCCCCAAGAATGCCACACGATCATGGCGTACGATTTTAAATCGCACGCCTACGTGTCACAGGCGCGGATACCGACCTACCTCGATTGGCTGGTGCACGAGGCCGATCTGGTGCCCACGTATCGATACGTCAAGCGAACGCTTAAGCTGTTGCAATGGCGCTGCCCGAGCGGGCGATGGCGGCTGAAAAACCCTTCGCACATTCTGTTCATAGACGCTCTCGACAAAGTATTTCCCGACGCCGTCTTTTGGATGACGCATCGCAATATTGCCAGCGTCATCCCCTCCTGCGCCGATCTCCATTATGAACTGACCCAAGGATACGCCGAGGATACCGACAAGGCCTATATCGCGCGAAGCAATCAGGAAGTCTGGGAGATCGGCATGCGCCGGCTGCTGGCTTTCCGCGACGCTGGAAACGAAGCGCGTTTCATCGACATCCTTTTCGAGGAGTTCCAGCGCGATCCTTTCCCGAGCATCGAGCGTCTTTACGCGTTCCTCGGCGAAGATCTTACCGACGAGACACGCGCTCGCATGGCCGCGTGGCGAGCCAGCACTCCACGTGGACAGCATGGCGGCCACACATACGATCCCGCGGAATTCTCGATTGATCTCAAGGATCTCTCCGAGACCTTCGCATTCTATCACGAGCGCTTTGGCGATCTCGCAGCTCATTGAACCTCGAGAGCGCTCGCGCTGACGTCGATTTTGACAAGGAATTTGTCGCAGCCACTCTAGCGCTGCGGAGGAGCACACTATGACCGATGACGTCTTGGGATATCACGGCAAGCGGGTGATCGTAAGCGGTTGCTTTTCAGGGATGGGCGAAGCTGTGGCCCGCGCACTTCTGGGGCTTGGCGCCGAGGTCCACGGCCTCGACTACAAGCAGAGCGCACTGCCGCTTTCCTCGTTCAAACTGACCGACCTTCGTGACCCAACCTCGATCGAAAGTGCCGTGGCTGCGATCGATGGCCCTATCGACGCCTTGTTCAACTGCGCGGGGCTCGCGGGCGGCGGCGCCTTTTCGCCCATGGACACCCTGAAGGTCAACTTCATCGGCACCCGCCATCTTACCGAATGCATCATTCCTCGCATGCCGGCGGGCTCGGCCATCGTCAGCATCGCCTCGACCGGCGGCCTCGGATGGAGCCAGCGCGTGCCACTCCACATGGAACTCCTGCAGACCACTGGCTTCCAGGAGGCAACGGCCTGGGCAGAGGCTCACCTGACTGATGTGGCGGAAGGGTACGGATTTTCCAAAGAGGCGGTCATCGTCTGGACGCAGTATCGCGGCGCCCAGACTATCAAGCGGGGCATTCGCATCAACTGCACGTTGCCCTCGCCTACGCAAACGCCGATGATGGCTGCCTTCCACCAGACCGCGGGTAAGGCGGTCGTTGACGCGGCCGCCGAGCCGCTGGGCCGCTATACCACCCCTGAAGAGCAGGCCGGCGGATGCATTCTGCTCAACAGCAAGCTCGCAAGCGTCGTCAACGGATCGGTCCTGCCGGTCGATGGCGGTTTCATGGGAGCGCTCGCCATGGGTCAGATCGATCTGTCGAGACTGATGCCCCAGTGAGCAAATCCCCGGGGTCAGTTCGCAAAGCAACGGAGAGGAAATATGGGTAGAAAGGCGAAATGGCACCCGGATACCGCGCAGGTCGGCGCCAGCTATCCACCCCCATTCGACAAGCCGGTGGAAGGCCGCAAGTCATGGCCGCTGACGAAGCAGTTCGGGATTCATCAGTTTGGGGTCAATCGCGTCGAGCTGGCCCCAGGTGCATGGGGGACCCAGCGCCACTGGCACAAGCTTAACGATGAAGTTGTCGTGGTCATCTCCGGAGAACTCGTCGTTGTCGATGATCAAGGCGAAGAAGTCCTTCAGGCCGGAGACTGCATTTCGTTCCCAGCCGGAATACCGAACGCGCATCACCTGCAGAACAGAGGCAGTGTCCCAGCGGTTTATTATGACATCGGAGGCCGTGATCTCGATGATGTCTCCAGCTTTCCCGACATGGGGGTCGAGGCGAAGATATGGGTGGATGTGAAGTTCAAGCCCATCAAAGGGATACAAAAGGCGTGATAACGTTATATTATCTTGCGTCGCCGAACGGTCGGAAGATCAGTATCGCGCTCGAGGAGATGGGCCTCTCCTACGAGCTGAGGCCGGTCAACATTTTTGAGAACGAAACTTTACGCCCGGAATACCTCGAAATCTGTCCCAATGGTCGGGTTCCGGCACTCGTGGATGCTCTGCCTTCGGGAGAGGTCGTCAAGATTTTTGAATCCGGGGCGATACTTCAGTACCTCGGCCGCCGGACGGGCCTGTTTTACCCCACCCAGAGCGAGTCCGCGCGGGCCTGGGTGGATGCATGGGTGATCTGGCAAATGGCGGGCCTCGGCCCGATGGCGGGGCAAAAAACCTGGTTTCTGCGAGCAGCGGACAAGCCGGGACGCGATCCGGGCGAAACATCGCTGGCAATCCACCGGTACAACAAGGAGGTCACACGGCTCTACGGCGTGCTTGAGCGCCAGCTCGCCGGCAGGGACTTCATTTGCGACGAGTATTCCATCGCCGACATGGCGTGTTGGCCCTGGGTGGAACAGTATGGCAGCAGGGACATGGCCGATTCCGATGCGTTCCCGCTCATTCGCGCCTGGCATGCGCGCATAGCGGAGCGCCCCGCAGTAGAGCGCGCCATGCAGTTGGGCGTTGACGCAATCGAGGTGCCTCAAGGCTTTCCCGGCGCGCGCGCCTGAACGGCGTATCGCTGCTCTGAATCCCTCCAGAAATATCCATTCGCCGGTGCAAAAACCGGGCCGGCGCACCGATCGAGCCACCATTGGAAAGCGCGCCAACCCCCGCCGCCACCGGGCTCAGCTTAGCACGATCGACGTTGACAACTCTTGCCATTTAGTTATGCGATCGCCTAACAAAAATGCAGATCGGCCGGCTGTCGCGATCCGTTGGGATGTCATCGCCCCATTGCTGCAGGAGCCCTTCCCGGATGGAAGGCGCGGAGGGATTTGCGTCGATGACTGAGCTCAAAGCCGCTTCCGCCACACCACTGCGCGCGTGGCTCGTTGTCGTTGCTTGCCTTCTTGCGCAGATCGCCGCTTCGGGTCTCGCGACCCGTACTTTTCCTTTGTTCCTCACGACGTGGTCGAAAGATCTTCAGGTTCCGGTAAGCACCCTGCAACTCGGTCTAGCCGGTGACGGGATCATGTGTGCCCTGCTCGCCCCATTAATCGGTCTTTTGGTGGATCGCTCTTCGCCGCACCGGCTTCTCATCATCGGCGTGGTCGGGCTGGCTATTTTTCACTTTGGCATAAGCATAATGAGCGCCCCGTGGCACTACATCGTGCTGTACGGGGCCTGGCTCCCGGTCTCCGTCCTCCTGGCAACGTCGATCCCTGCCAACGCGATCGTATCGCGGTGGTTCGTCAAACATCGAGGGCTCGCCCTCGGCGTGACGGCGACTGGATTGAGCGCGTCCGGTGTTTTTCTGCCATCGATTATCACGGCCGCAATGGCAGGCATCGGTTGGCGGTCCATCTGGCTCGCTGCAGCCGCGCTCATCGCCATTGTTGTACTCCCCCTAGTCGTCTTCATCGTGCGGGATCGCCCTCCCGGTGTGCGGGAGGATCTATCGCCCGAACGGGAGCTGGGGCTGAAGACCCCGAGCGCCGAATTGGGTTGGCTCGATATCTTGCGCAATCGAAACTTCGCCCTTCTGGTCATCGGCTTTCTTTCGATGATGCTGGTCCATGGTGGCTACGGAGCGAACCTGACGCCAATCGTCGAAAGTCGTGGGATCGACCCCGCTGGGGCTGCCATCATCCTCGCGTCGCTCAGTCTCTCGCAACTGTTATGGACGTTGCTGGCAGGATGGCTGTCTGACCGCTTTGGCAACCGCCTGCCAATCGCATCCTATGCGTTCCTCGCGGCCGTGGGCGGCTTCACGGTCGCTTACGGCGCCGATTTCAAGACATTGCTTTGCGGTACGGTCCTCCTGGGCTTTGCGCAAAGCTTCTGGCCGTTGCTTGCTTCCGCTTTGGCAAACGAGTTTGGCGCGGGAGGACTGGGACGAGCCTTCGGTCTCACAACTGCGTTCTTGCCGTTATCGTCGTTCGCTCCGTTCTCGATTGCAAAGTTCCACGAAACATTTGGAAGTTACGTGGTCCCGCTCGACGGGATGGCGTTTCTCTGCCTGCTCGGCGCGGTTGCATTGTTCTTTCTGCGTGAACGAAACACGATGTCTGGCGGTGATCGCCTTGCGCTCGCGTAAGCGCAAGAGATCCGCTGATGCCGCCATCGCTGTCGGTCGACGAGAGCGAACAACAGTGAAGCCGTCCACAAAATCGGAAATCCGGAGAACATTCTCATGACGCAGGTGATGCGAGGGGTGCGCGTGCTGGAGGTCGCACAATTCACGTTCGTTCCAGCCGCAGGCGGGATCCTCGCCGACTGGGGCGCAGATGTGATCAAGGTCGAACATCCGGTTCGGGGTGACACGCAAAGAGGCATGCTCAACGCGGGCGGTGTGAAGCTCGATCCCGATCGACACACGCTGATCGAACACCCCAATCGCGGCAAACGAAGCGTGGGCATCGATATCTCGAGCGCTGCTGGTCAGGAGGTGCTCTATGAATTGGCCAAGACCGCCGATGTTTTTCTGACCAATTACCTCCCGCACCAGCGGCAAAAACTCAAGTTCGACCTCGAACACATTCGCGCGGTCAATCCCAATATTATTTATGTCCGCGGCAGCGCGCTTGGAAACAAGGGGCCGGAGCGTGAGAGCGGAGGCTTCGACAGTACATGCTTCTGGGCGCGAAGCGGGATTGCCTACACGATGACGCCGCCCGAGCTGGAAGGACCACTGGGGCAAGGCATGCCGGCATTCGGCGATTCGATCGGGGCCATGTTCATCGCCGGAGGTATCTCCGCCGCCTTGTTTCACCGCGCGCAGACCGGCGAAGCAACCGAAGTTGACGTATCGCTGCTCTCTTCCGCCTGGTGGGCTTGCGGCGCCAACCTGGCGCAAGGAATGGACACAGGGATATATGCCCGCAATCCGATGCCGCACTACGGGGGCGTCGCCGTCAATCCATTCATAGGTAACTTCAAGACCTCGGATGATCGCTGCATCAATTTGTGTATGGTCAGCCCTACAGGTCTGATCCGCGACACGTTCGAACATGTCGGACTGCCTGACGCCGCGGATGATCCGCGCTTTGCCGACGTGATGTCGTTGCTTGCCAACGCTTCTGCAGCCAGCGGCATGCTCGAGGCCGCATTCGCGAAAGAACCGTTCGCCTATTGGCTGGATCGCCTGAAGACGATGAAGGGGCAGTGGGCTCCGGTGCAGAGCCTGGACGATCTTAGCAACGATGCGCAAGCGCTGGCCAACGACATGACGTTCGAGATCGAGGCGGCAAATGGCGGGGCACCCCTCAGGCTGGTACGCGGACCCGTGCAGTTCGACGGGGCTGCGGTAGAGACCACGCGGGCGCCTTTCGCATCGGAGCACACGGAGATGGTCCTGCTCGACATGGGATTCGAGTGGGATAGAATTGCGGCGCTTAAGGATCAGGGCGCCATCGCCTGATCACGCCGGGCTATTGTCCTGGTATCGATCGTCGCTGACTGCTGATGGCATGATGCCCCTATGCGATCGGGCAGGTAGCCGCCTTCTGGCCGACAATATGACGTTCAAGTCATGCGACCTGCCATTGCAGAGGCAGGTTTCTGACCGACATCAAACCAGGATATACCGTGATATCCGCACCCGCCCGGATACCGAATTCCGGGATACGATCGAACCACTCCTCAAGAAGGACGCGCAGCTCCCGGCGTGCCAGGTGCGCTCCCAGGCAGGTATGTACGCCGCCGACGAACGTGAAATGCCGGTTGCCCTTGCGGGTGGGATCGAACGTCCGCGGATCGGCGAACCGTGCAGGATCGAAGTTGCCCGACGGATTGAGGCAGGTCACCATGTCGCCCTGCCTGATCGCCAGGCCATGCCACTCGAAATCTTGCGTGGCGCGGCGAGCCGACCCGAGGATCGGCTGGGTGCGCAGGAACTCCTCGACCGCGCCGTTGATGAGTGTCCGATCCTTGCGGATCCGGTGCTGGATATCCGGTTGCAGCGCCATGCGCCGGAACATCTGCGAAATGGTCGCAGCGACCGTATCGAGTCCGCCGAGCCAGAGAAACCAGACCATCCCGATGATCTCGTCTTCCGTCAGCGCTCGACCTTCAATCCGGCCGTGAACGATGGCGGATACGAGATGCTCGTCCGGGCTCGCCTTCTTTTCCGCGATGAAACCGCGGAGGAAATCAAGGACATTGCGCAAGGCGGCCTGGATCGTTTCGAGGTCTGCCGTATGCAGGATGTCCCATTCCCAGGCGAGGAACGTCTCGAACATCTTGGGCGGGAACCCCATCAGGCCCATGAACACACGCACCGGGAACACGCGTCCAAAGTCCCACGCCATGTCGACCTCGCCCTTGTCGGCGATGGCATCGATCATCTCCACGACGATCGCCCGGATGCGGGGCTCCAGATCTCTGCTGATCCGGGCAGGCGAGAAATAGGGCATGAGAAACATGCGATATTTCGAATGGTCGGGCGGATCGATCCCTAGCGGGATGGACTCGAAAGTCTCGCCGATCAGCGCCTGGAACTGCGCTGCCCCTCGATTGGAGAAGAAGTCATTGTCCGAGTATACCCGGTCGATGTCCTCATAATGGGTGACCACCCAGCTCCCATCCGTCGGCAAACCGCCGAGCCCGGGCTGTGAAGGATTGAACAGGAGGCGCGGGATCGCCGGGTGGTTGAGCCACCCGGCCGGCGCGTATGGATCAACCAGGTCATTCGGCACGCCGCCCATCGCGAATGCCAGATCTACCACCCGATCGCGCGGCACGTGATCGGGCGCAGGTTTATCAACCCTGATCGCATCGAGCGCCGCGAGGGCAGAATGGGCCTCGGTCAAGTCGTCATCCTTGAAGTCATTGCTGCGGGCGAGTGGAGCGATCGCTCCCACCGGTCAGGCGATGATGGTGCACTGGTCGGCTGGGGAGGATCTTTCGATCATCCCGTAGGTCTTGACCCCGTCCCACGTGTATTCGACGTGTCCCTGTTCGAGGTGCATGCCGTTCACGCCCGGCTTGTTGAGGTGATAGCTCGACAGGAGCGTCCGCCCTCTGATGCTGGCGACGCCAAGCTCGTACTCGAGCTCGATCGAGACGTCGTCTTCGCCTTCGCTGATCGTGCGAAGGAAAGCCGGATTGCGGACGGTGGCCGGATACATCTTGCCGTCCAAGTAGACATACCCCGTGTTGTACTGAGGATCCTCGGCGCGAAGTGGGTAGGCATTGCAGCCGAACCCGCGACCATCAGGGAACAGCGCTGCCTGCCAGCAATGTCCGCGGAACGCACCCATGGGCCGGACGCTCTGGCGGTGGATGCGGTTGCCGGTCGCTTCGAATTTCGTGGTCACACCATCGAGCGTGTACTCGCCCGACGCGGTGAACAGTTGCTCGACGCGCCAACCGAGCCCCATCAAGCCTGCATCGGTGAGCTGGTGCTCGGTCATGCCGACCAGCTTGTCGGGTCGCAGATCCTGAGCCCAGCAAGGCGCCCCCATCGTGAGGTCCGCTTCGAACCGGAACGGGACGCGTTCCAGAGCAGGGGTCTCTTGCTCGGCATCGATCAGCATCCGGCCCTTGAGCTGGTCGTTCACGCTGCCATCGAATACATTGTCTTCGAATGTCACGCGCCAGCGGCGGTTTGGCTCGATGCAGGTAAAGTTGAGGCCCTCGCCGCCGATGATCGGACCGCGGCTCGCCGGCAAGGCGGGCACGTCGGCGCTGAGGCCGAGACTCCGCCCGCCCTGGAAGACGAAGTTGCCGTCGTGACGGCGGCGGTCCCAGGTCTCGGCGAGCGCTTCGACGCCGATCCGATTGAACGCGAACCTGCCATCGTTATCGTACATCCAGATCGAAGCGCTTTCGCGAAGTTCGGGGTTTTCCGGCCGGTCGACCAGGATGGATCCATCGAGATCAGGCTCCAGGCCGCCCGCCCAGTCCTGCGGCATCGTGCGATGCTGAACCTGTACCATTTCAGTTTCTCCTCAACGTTTCTTATGGAAGAGCTCCGGCACCGGCCGCGTGCGTTCAGGCCGGAACGGAAATGCCGATAAGTTTCATTTCGCAAAAGCCTTCGATACCTTCACGTCCCCATTCGCGGCCGATACCGCTCGATTTGTAACCGCCAAACGGAATATCGGGCGCGATCGGAGAGCCGCCGTTGATGCTGATCGTGCCGGACCTAACGCGCTCGGCCACGGCGAGGGCTCGTGCCGGATCCGCGGAGAATACGGCACCGCACAGACCATATTCACTCTCGTTGGCAATCCGGACCGCGTCTTCGTCGTCCTCGAACGGTATGACCACCAGGACCGGACCGAAGATCTCCTCCTGCGCGATCCTCATGGAGTTCTCGACATCGACGAAGCACGTTGGCTCGATGAAGAACCCGGTTCCGCGGTCGGGCCGGGCCCTGCCGCCGGCGAGCAGCGTCGCGCCTTCCTGCTTGCCCAGCTCTATGTAGCCCATCACCCGATCGAACTGACGTTGCGAGACGACCGGCCCCATGAGCTGCATGGGCCCGTCGATGTCGCCCCACTGGTTCTCGAAGTCGCCGTAGGCCTCGGAAAGCGCCGTCACCGCTTCGTCATAGCGGCTGCGGGGCACCAGCAAGCGCGTGATGTTCGCGCAGCCCTGGCCGGCATGGAACACGTTGATCATGCCCTTTACGGTCTGCGCGAAGCCCGGCGCGTCGTCGAGCAGGATACCCGCGGACTTGCCGCCGAGCTCCAGGAAGAGCCGCTTCAGGGTCGGCGCGCCGCGCTCCATGATCCGGCGACCTACGGCGGCCGAGCCGGTGAACGAGATCAGATCGACCCTGGGGTCCGCGACCAGCAACTCGCCCGCCATGCTCGGGTCGCTCGAGGTGATGACATTCACCACACCGTTGGGGATGCCGGCTTGTTCCGCAAGCTCGCCAAAGATCGCGCCTGCTAGCGGCGTGTCGGGAGCCGCCTTGATGACAACCGTGCACCCGGCCAGCAGCGCCGCGATGAGTTTGCCGACCGTGATGTAGATCGGCACATTCCAGGGAATGATCGCGGCCACGACGCCGATCGGCTCGCGCGTCAGAAGTCGATCCGTGGCGTGGCCATGCTCGGTGCGAACCCCACGTTCGTCGCGCCATTGCACGTCTTTGAAGCAGTCGATCAGAACGTCTGCACCATCGAGGGCGCCGTCCACGTGCGCCAGATGCGCCGCACCGATCGCGGCGCCAGCTTCGTGCCGAGCGATGTCGAGCAGTCGCTGCCGGTTCTCGCGAAGTACGTCGCGCAGCCGCTTGACCGTTGCCAGGCGATTGTCACGATCCCACGCCCAGTCGGTCTTGTCGAAGGCGCGGCGTGCCGCGGCGATCGCTGCCCTCACATCTTCTGCCGTCGCATCCGCCGCCTGGGCAATCACCTCGGCCGTCCAGGGGCTGATATCGTCGTAAACTGCCCCGGTGCTGGCGGCTCGCAGCTGGCCGTCGATATAGAGTTGGCCGGTAGAGAACAAAGTCATTGCACTTCCTTACGCAAGGGACCGCGATCTTGAGTGAGGGACCGCGACTGACCTCGGTTTCCCGTCGGGCAT
The DNA here is from genome assembly GCA_903970225.1 of Actinobacteria bacterium 21-64-8. GTDB lineage: Bacteria > Pseudomonadota > Alphaproteobacteria > Sphingomonadales > Sphingomonadaceae > Novosphingobium. Next base: position 23,688 of record CAJCHR010000057.1, read on the forward strand.
CATCGTGCCGAAGGCGTCAGCACGCCCGACGCATCGACATTGAGCACCGGAAATCTCGTTAAGGTCACCAGCTATTTGTTAGTCGATCGCTCTATGAGATACCCTGCTTCCGCGAATTCTCAAGCTTAAAGATGAGGGCGGCAATCTGCCCCGCCGTGAGCCTCGAAGGAACCCGCATTTTGACGGCACCGGAGCATTTGCGAAGGAAAATGGGGGTTATGAGCCATCGCTATCAGGGCTCCCCCGCGCTTTCAGGTGCCGATGATCAAGGGTCAAACAATCTTGTTGAGAGATCTTCGTTACTCGGTCGCATAAATATGTTCTCGCTCGCCTTTGCCGAATGGCGATTGCGATTGCGGCACCGGCGCCATCGAGAGCGATCATCGTTTCGTCAGTCTGTGGATCAGTGTCGACGATCGCATCGCGGGAGCCCGGCAATGTCATCGCAAGCCAGCTATGCGAAGTTCTGTCGGCGAGCGCCCAATTTCTTTACGCGCAGGCGGGCCTCTGCGGTCCGGACGCAGACACCGGAGACCCACATGAATATTCGGGGCAGGCTGCTTCAGCCTGCCCCGAATCCTCCAGCTTGGCGGAGCTATTCTCCGAAGCGGTACTTCAAACTGAATCCGAACATTCTCGGCATGTTCGTCGTCGCACCCTCAAACCCAAAGTACGGATAAATCGCCAGAGGCGCGACGAGGTATTTCCTGTTTGTGACGTTGGTCATGAAGAACGAGAGATCGATCGGCTTGCCGAAGATGGACCCCCAATTGGCGTTTAGATTTACCAGACCCATTGCGGAGGTCTTGTAAAGCGGGGAGGCGGCCGGGGAGACCGTGTTGTACGAGCTGGTGTAAGTGTATGTGCCGCCGAAGCTGATCTCGCCGATGTGGTCAGACAGAGGCAGGGTGTAATTGGCGCTCAACGACACTCTGTGCTTGGGAGCGTTGTTGAGCGGCATGCCCGCCTCGACCTGTGCGGTGAACGGCTGGTAGATCGGCGGTGTCGGCGGCAGGTCGATGCTTTGAAGCTTCGTGTTGAGGTAGGTGTAGCCACCATCGATCTTAAGCCCGCTGAAAGGTGTGATCGAGCTGTCGAACTCGATGCCCCAAATCCGCGACTTTCCTGCGTTGACGATAGCCTGCGCGCCGCCCAGGCCGATATATTGGGGCAACGGCAGAGCCGCCACGGGAACCTGCTGATGGGCGTATTTATCGTAGAACGCGGCCACGTTGGCGTAGCCCCTAACTGGACCGTCGAAGGTCGTCTTCAGACCAACCTCGAAATCGTCCAGTCTTTCCGGACCCCATGCTTCGACGCCGAAGTTCGCCAAGATGAGGCCTCCGGCGCGGTAACCACGCGACCACTTGCCATAAACCAGGATGTTTTGAGAAGGCTTGTAGTCCAGACCCAACAACCAGGTCGGGGCAGAGCCTTTGATTTTCAGGCTCGTCTCGCAGCCGTCGAGGTTTGAGACCATCAGCGGCGCCAGCGTTGCCGGGTTGGTGTTGAACTGCAGGACATCAGAGCAGTAAATGGTTGGATTGGAGGGGGTTGGGAATTTGACTTGAGTCTGTGAGTTGGTCCCCGACCTTTTATCCCAGGTGTAGCGGATACCGGCATCTACTTTGAGCTTGTCGGTTATGGCATATGTAGCTTGGCCATAAAGGGCTTTGTCATTGTAATTGTCGGTATGGATAACGCTCGAGAGACTTCCGGCACCGATGACATCAGTGCATTGAAAGGCTGCCACATTGCTGCATGGCAAAAGGACCTGCGTGAAACTCGTGCTTTTGCCGAGCGGATTGCTTGCTTCCAGATAAGCGCCGGCCTGCCAGTTCAGCCTGCCTGCAAATGCCTTTCCTTGAAGCTGCAGTTCTTCCGTAACCGTCGCCTCTTGCCCGGTAATGCCATTGACGCCCGGATTGAAGGAGACGGTCGGCAGCACCAGTCCCGGCGCGAGCGGGAAATACGTTCCGTTGTTGTCGCCTGTCTGCATCTCGCGGTACTCGCCGTACGATGCGATGTTCTTGATCGTGAGGTTGTCGCTCGCCCGCCAGGTCGTCGTGTTGATGACCTGCCACTGACGGATCCTGAGTGCTGGGTCCGGCACGCTGTTTTGCACGGTCCAGAACCCGTCGCCCTTCTGGCGATTGATCTGGGCGCAAGCCAGATCGCCGAAAGCGACGCCGGGGTTGCACAGTGTGACCTTCGGGAGGATCCCGGTCGTGCGTGAGTTGCTGTAACTTGCGATGGTGTAGTTTTCGAGATCAGGCGTCAGGTCGGCCACCATGCTGACGCGGGCCGCGATGTAATTGACATTGCCGAGCCGATCGGGACCGATGTCGGTGATATTGTGGAGGTAGCCGTCGCGCTTCTGCCAATCCACGCCGGCGCGGATCCTGAACGTATCGTTCAAGGGTACGTTCACGACAGCCTGGATCCGGCGCATGTCGTAGTCACCCAGCGAGCCCTGGATATAACCGCCGAAGTTCTCGGTTGGCTTGCGTGGGACGAGCATGACCGCGCCGCCGGTCGTATTGCGTCCCTGCAACGTTCCTTGCGGTCCTTTGAGCACCTGGATGTTCTGCAGGTCGAACAACTGCCCGACACCGGCGCCGTTCCCGGAAGTCACCGAACCGTTACCGCGCAGCGCAATCACGTCGGCGAAGTAAACCCCGACCGAAGGCTCGGTGCCGACGTCCTGGCTGAACCCTCGGATGATGAAAGTGGCTTTTTCGGGGCCGAAGCGGCTGTTGACCGAAAGAGACGGCGTGTAGGTTCCGAGATCTGCAGGCGAGAAGATGTTCTGCGCATCCAGCTTCGCCTGACTGAAAACCGTGACCGAGATCGGCACGTCTTCCAGACGCTCTTCGGTGCGCCGGGCGGTAACGATGATGTCGCCGTTGGTGGTCACCTCCTGCGCGTAGACTGGTGTCAGGTCGGCAAGCGCAAGTGCGGTTGCTGCGAGCAGCATACCCCGGGTTAGCGTGTGATTCATTCTCGATCCTCCCCATGTTTAACCGATCGCGTAATCGCGTCTTTTCCGGCTAACAGCTTCTGCTTGACAGAATGCCGTTTATCTTTTGCTCAGCGTCTCAGCTATAAGCCCTAATGGCTGTGCGATTGCATAATGAAGCATGGGATATGTGTCAACGCGGACGCCCGTCGGACATGCGTTGGTACGACCGCGGTCGTTTGGCGCGTGAACCGAGCGGACGCCACGAGCGGCCTGGCTCAATTGCGACTGATGCGAGCCAAACAATCCTCAACACCGCTCATCGGCGTGCAAAAAGGGGTCTGACCGACCTTGCGTGCAGATTTGACAAGATCGGCCGTTAACTGCTGGATCCTTGCTGACGCACAGCAAGGGGAAAGGGCGATGGTCACGAAGACATGGGATGGCAGCCTGTCGTTACCCGGCTTGGTCTTACCACCGAGCGCTCGTAGACGGCATTGTCCAGATGTCGGGCACACCCGTCGTATGGCGCCGATGCGCTCGAGGTAGAACAGGATCAACTCGCCCCACCCTGAACCCGACGTCCTGCCACTTCGGATCGAGCCGGCGCCACGCCTCGACCAGATCCGGCGTTTCGATATGCTCCTCGAGCGCGATCACACGCATGGCTCAGCTATCCAGCAGCGCAGGGACGAACACCTCGTCGATCGTCCAGCGCTTGGGCGACAGGCCCTGTTCGTGGTGGTAGCGCATGAAGGCTTCGATCGCCGGGCGGTTCTTGGCAATCCCGTAGGGCCACCAGTCGTCACCCAGCGTATCGATATTTTCCTGCATCAGGTGGCTGAGCCAAGGCACCATAACGATCATGTTGTTGAAGGTCATGCCCTTGCGGAGCTTGTCCGCCATCGCGTTTTTGGCATCGAGGAAGCCCTTGTAGACCGCGCGCATCAACTCGGCGTCGTCCGCCAGTTCCTTCTTCACCGTGACCATGTGCATGATCGGGAAGATGCCGGTGCGCTTGAAATAGTCGCGTTCGACCGGCTCGTAATCCTCGAACAGACGGCCGACCTGCGGCTGCTCCTCCAGGACGCATCTGGGCGCGTCAGCCGAGATCAGCGCGTCGATCTCGCCCGCCGCGAGCATCTCGCCAAGATCCTCATCGGCTTCGGCGTAGATCACCTCGACGCCGTCCGGCACGGGCTTGGGCACCCAGTCGATCGGCTTCAGCGGAAAGTCGATGCCGCCGACAACCCAGCGGCAGCTCTCCGGCCGGAAGCCGAACTCATCCGAAAGCATGCCCTTTGGCATCACTCCGGCGTCATGGCCGTAGAGTGCCAGTTCGCCGATCCGCTTGCCGTTGAGATCTTCGGGCCGTTCGATGCCCTTGGTCTTGTTGATGTAGATCGCGGAATGCCGAAACATGTGGAGCAGCGGCACCGGCAGCAGCCGGAACGGCGCCTCTTCCGTGTCCATCGTCCGCAAGAAATAGCTCAGGCCGAGGTCGGAAACGTCATAAGCGCGGTGCTTGACCATCCCTTCGAAAATGTCGGTAACGATACGACCATTGTGAAAGGTGGCATCGACGCCGTCGATCTTGACCTCGCCGTCGCGCAGCGCCTGCGCGCGGTCGTAATTCCAGAATGCGATGTCGAGTTTTCGGTTCGTCATAGATAACTCCCGTGTCGCCGGAGGGCGCGGCGTGCCAAAAATTGGCACGTCAGATCATAAATGTATTTACAATCGTTATAGTTCCCGCTCTTCAATGCTGGCTTGACGAACCGGCCTGTCGGAAGGTTGGATCGAGAGGACGAAACCGTGAGAATTGATCCGTCGGCCATCGCCGACTTCTACGCGCGATCGACGCTCGGCGCCCCAGACCGAGCGATTGGTTTCGTGCTTTGGCGGGTGATGCACCGCTACCAGCGCGCGGTGGACCGGGCGCTGGCGCCTCATCACCTAACCCATCTCCAGTTCACGACACTGGCGATGACCGGATGGCTATCCCGGACGGGAGAGCCTGTCGTACAGGCCGAACTTGCCCGGCGCTCCGAAATTCATCCGATGCAAATCTCGCTTATGCTCAAAGCGCTGGAAGCGAAGGGATTGGTCGCGCGACCGCGCTCCGCATCGGACACCCGCACGAAACAGGTCGAGGTCACCTCCGCCGGCCTCGAGTCTTTGCGCAGAACCATGCCAATCGTGATCACGATACAGCAGCGGATATTCGGCGAGACGGGCGCTCCAAACGGCATATTACTGACTGAATTAAATAATATTGAGAAAAGGGTCGACTAGCGAGGTCGAGATCCTGGTCAACAACGCTGCGGTCTCGCCCCTCTACAAGTTCGAGGACCTTACCGAGGAGCTTTGGGACGACCTGCTGGCGATCAACCTCAAGGGGCCCTTCCTGTGCTGCAAGGCGATCATTCCCGACATGCCGGAAGCCGGCTGGGGCCGGATCATCAACATATCCTCTTCTTCGGCACAGACGGGATCTGCCAGCCAGACACACTATGCCGCGTCCAAAGCCGGCGTGATCGGCTTCACCAAGTCGCTAGCGCAGGAGTATGCGACCAAGGCCATCACCGGGAACAACGTGCCGCCTGGCTTCGTCCACGCCGAAGGCCTGGACGAAACGCCCGTCGACATCGAAAAGTTCGCGTCGATGACGCCGATGAAACGCCCAGGTCGACCGGAGAACATCGCTTCGGCGGTCGCGTTCCTGGCCTCGCCCGGCGCAGACTACATCACAGGCCATACGCTTAGCGTAAACGGCGGACGGTACTCGAATTAAAGCTTGAGAACGGGCGGCAGGTTTGGGGCGCCGGCTCAGCGGTGCCGAACGGCCGGCCGTGGGTCAAGCCGTTCGGTGCCCCGACTGCCGCGCATGGGTTCTGGGCGGCCAGAGCGTGCCGAATGCTGAGAGAAATCGTATTCGCAGATTCCCGCATTCAGCACACCCAGGGAGATGGCTTGACCGATCCTCCCGCCTGTCAGCGGGAGCGGGAAGCCCCGAGACGTGGCACAGCGCCACGAACGCACCAGCGGGAGGTTATGTCGCACGGCAGAACGTGTCAGGTCTTGTTGACATAGTCATGGAATCACGACATATTGTCAGCATAACCTTACATAAGGTTAGGTTATGCTGACTGAGGATTGGGTGATGAGGGTTGTAGGTCACGCGAACAGACCGAACCATAAGGGTGCCATTCGCCAGTCTCGCGTAAATCGAACATGCCGGATCGGCCTTATCTGCGCGGCCTCATCGAGCCTCGCGGTGGCAGCATTCCACATGTGCACGCCGGAAAGTCCGCAACCTGCTGCAAACAGCGGAAATGCGATGACGATCGTCTTTGTCAGCTTGCCGCTCGCGTAAGGACTTTGCGATGACAACGACCACTTCCCGTGTCGCGTTCTATCTGCGCGTTTCCGAAATCGGCACCATCGCCGCTCTTATTCTGTGCGTCGCGCTCCCGCTGGGAGCAAGCAGCTTTCTGACATTGCCGCTCGGGTTCTTGCTGATCGGCGCGCTGGCGGTGCTGTTCTTCAGCGGGCAGCAGGACGAGTTTATCCGCGGCTTGTGGTACCGCGCGGCCTCCGCGGCGTTCCTCATCGTTATCGCGGTGGATGTGTTCGGTGACTTTGCGGTCGGCCTTGCGGATGGCTTTCACGACGCATCCGGCGTGGCACCGCACTCGCCTGCAAGGACACCGCTTGGCACCTATGCGGGCGATATTGGCATCGTCGCGTTCTACCTAAGGTTTCAGATCGCCCGGCTTGGAGCACTCTGATGGCTTACGATCCTTTCGGCACGACCGAGCGCGATCGCTCGCGCAAGTTCACCCTGATGTGGCTGGGCATAATCGCGGCGCTGACTCAGCTCGCGCTCTACTTCGCGGATCCGGCACACTCCCTGTCGCTCACCGGCTTGACCGCTGGCGGCCTTGTCGGCGCGTCGATCACGTATCGGTCCGACGACTATTTTCGCGCGCTGTGCGCCGCCGGGCAGCGCTGGGTCACGATGACGATCGCGCTCTACCTGTTCTCGTACTTCATGCTTCAGAACCTGAGCGACCACACGCACAGCCGCGACCATACGCTACCGCCCGGCGTGCCGGCGATGTTCGGCGACGCGTACCTGCTCGGGCTGATTCTAGCCGCTGCGTTTTGCCTCGGCTACACCTGGGCCTGGTTTCGTGGACGATGAACAACAAGCTCAAGGTGCTGCGCGCGATGAACGACTGGAGCCAGGCGGAACTCGCCATGCACCTCGACGTCTCCCGCCAGGCGGTCAACGCGATCGAAACCGGCAAGCACGATCCGTCCTTACCGCTGGCGTTCCGCATCGCACGATTGTTCGGGCTTTCAATCGAGGAAATTTTCGATGACGGCGAAAAGTGAGCCTGCGACCGGCTTCGGCAGCGAAACCTCTTCGCTCTGGCGGATCGTCCGCGCGATCGCCGCGGGCGTCATCGCGCTCGGGCTGTCCGGCGCCGCCGCGGGTGCGGGCATGGCGATGGCGAGCCCCAGTGGTCCGGACGCCCGAGGGGTAGCGCTCGTCGCCATCCTGGCGGCATTGGCACGGGCGGGGTTCGTCTACGCCTGACGGCAGGCGCGCGCGCAGCTGTTTTCGCAGCCGCTGCCCCCAGCATCAGGCGAACCTCTAGGATGCTGATGTTGTCGGCTCTGGTCGCGGGAGCTGCGCCACTGCGATGACGAGCGCGGGCGTTGATCTTGGTCAGGAGCAATTGCGCAATCGCTGCTAAGAATTCCCCGGGAAGCTGGAACATAGAGGGCGCGCCATGAAGGAACGCACCCGTCTCGACTATTACCAGCGTATCGCACGGGTGATTGCGGTCGTGCTCGCCGATCCGGCTGTGGAGCACACGCTCGAGGGGCTGGCGGCGGTGGCTTGCATGTCGCCATTTCACTTTCATCGCGTGTACTGCGCGATGACGGGTGAGAGCATAGCGGAAACGGTGCGGCGGGTAAGGCTGGCGAAGGCCGCGCGCAGTCTTGGGCAACGCGATCTCGCGGTAACCGAGGTAGCGATGGACGCTGGATACAATAGCCCCCAGGCATTTTCGCGTGCGTTCCGTCGGTTCGCCGGGGTCAGTCCCAGCGCATTCCAGGCGCGCAGCTGGGCAATGACGCAGGATGATAACGAGGAGGCGATGTCCTTGCGGGTGCGCATCATCGACGTGGCGGCCACGTCGATCCTCACGCTGCGTCACGAGGGGCCAGTCGAGACGATCGGGCAGACCTGGCGCGAACTCGCCTCCATCCTCAAGCACGAGGTGCCGCACGGCACGGTCTCCGGCTCGATCGGCATGTCGATCGGCGATCCTGAAGGAGGAGATGGGTTCACCTATCACGCGGGCGTGATCATCGACGCGGACGTGCCCATCCCTGACCGGCTTCTACCTCTGGCGATCAAGGGCGGGTGCTACGCGAGTTATCGGCTAACGGGCTCTTTTGGCCTGATCACGCCAACCTTCGGCGCGCTATTCGGCGGCTGGCTATCGCGCAGCGGTCGCGAGCTCGATGATCGGCCCACACTCGAATTCTACCGTTCACCCTGGACACACCGCAACCGCACGGACGGCGTCACCGATGTGATGATCCCGATCAAGCAACCCTGATATGCGCTTCAGACTGCTGATCGCGGCCGCCGTGCTCTGCACGGCGGGCACCTGCGCTCGCGCCGCCGAGACGCTCGCGCCGTTCCACGTTGGCGAGACGACGCGCGTGTTTCGCCCCGCGGCGGTTCGCAATTGGCGCGGCGCGAAGACGCAGGCGCTCGTCGCTACCGTGTGGTACCCGGTCGACGCGGCGCTGCCCGAGGCCAAGCACAAGATCGGACCGCCGGGCGTCGCCTACTTCGAAGGCCATACATTGACCGCCGCAGGCGCGCCGCTTGCGCCGCTGCGTGCCCGCTATCCGCTGATCGTGATATCGCACGGCACCGCCGGCAGCGCCGATAGTCTTGATTGGATCGCCTCGGCACTTGCGGCATCAGGGTACATCGTCGTTGGCGTCAATCATCCCGGCAATAACGCGCTTGAGCCCCTGACCTGGAGCGGGTTCAGCCTGTTGTGGGAGCGCGCCACTGATCTGTCGGAGGTTATCGACGGGGTGCTGTCCGATCCGCTCCTCTCGCCCCGCATCGATCCGGCACGGATCGGCGCAGCGGGTTTTTCGCTGGGCGGCTACACCGTGCTCGAACTCGCGGGCGCGCGCACCAATATGAAGAAACTGGAAACGTTCTGTCGCGGCCCCTCCGCCGATGGTGTCTGCCACCCGCCCGAGTTCCCGCAGATGGGCGCCCGACCAGAGCCGAAAGTGCCGGTTTCGTCAGAGGATCGTGCGTCGCTGGCGCGCTCCGGCGCATCCTATCGTGATCCGCGGATCAAGGCGGTGTTCGCGCTTGCGCCTTCGATGATCCAGGCGTTCGACGCGGAATCGCTATGGGAGGTGCGCGTTCCGATCGAGGTGATCGCAGGCACTGGCGACATCAACGCGCCCGCAGCCACCAACGCGAGCCAATTGGCCGCGCTCTATCCTGCGGTGCGATTGACCCTCGTGCCAGGTGCCGGACATTACACGTTTCTGTCGTCTTGCGGCGCAGCGATGGAGCACCTCGATCCGGCACTGTGCCACGATAACGCAGGCGTCGACCGCGAGGCGGTGCACGCCACTGCGATTGAAAAGGCTTTGGCTTTCTTCGAAGCGACGCTGCGGTAGCGGGGAGTGCTCCCTGTATGAACGGACGACTGGAGTAAGAGCACCGCAGGGCAGCAGCGAATGGCGGCAAGTGGGTCATTTTGAAGCCATCAGAGGACTGTTTCCTCTTACTAGTCTCCCGCACTTCGAACGATTTGATCAACGAACAGTCGTGCATGCCGGCTCAGCGCCGCGAAGGCCGGCGTACAGATGAGCAGTTGACGACTCGCCCAATCGTCGAGAAGCGGGACGACGGCGAGGCTGCCGACCCCGCAATGAGCGGCGGCGGCCATGGGCAATATACCGAGGCCGACGCCTGCTTCCACCAGCCGCGCGACCGCATCGAAGCTGCGCAGTCGCACTCGATAGTTGATCCTCCGGCCGAGTCGTGCCGCATGATCAGCGAGGTGGGTATGGAGTGCGCCGGCGCTCAGGCCCACGAACGGCTCGTCAATCAGCTCGGCGAACGCGACGGCGTCGCGGCTCGCGAGCGGATGGGCTGCTGGCACAATCAGGACCAACCGGTCCATCGACAGCGGGATCGTCTCGAGCTGGCCGAGGTCGGTGGTGTTCGCGACGATCCCGAACTCCGCGCGTCCTTCCGCCACGGCCAGTGCGATGTCAGCGCTGGTTCGCTCCTCGATGTCGATGTCGACATCGGGATGTGCGGCGAGGAAGCTGCGCAGCGCCGCCGGCAATAGCTCGACCAGCGCCGCCGTGTTCGAAACCATACGGATTTCTCCCTTCAGGCCGGAGGCAAACCCGCGAAGATCGCCGCGCATATGCTCAACGGCTGCGCCGATTGAGCGCGCATGATGGAGCAGTGCGCGGCCGGCGGCGGTCGGCACCACACCGCGTCGGCTACGGTCGAGCAGCGACACCCCGAGCGCGGCTTCCATCCCGCTGACCCGCGCACTGGCTGAGGCAAGCGCAAGGTGCGCCGCCTCCGCGCCTTTGGAGATGCTGCCGGCCTCCACGATCGCCACGAACAGGCGCAGGTCCACCAGATCGAACCGCATGTGTATCCTTCGGTTAAAACGAAAGCTGCCCTCGCATATCCCGCATTGTGGTCGATCGCGAGCGGCAGCATCTCCGATGTATGGACGGATCGCTGCTCCTCGTACTGGCTGGGCTGCTCGCGGGCGGCATGAACGCGCTTGCTGGCGGTGGCTCCTTCGTGACGCTGCCGGCGCTGATCGCCAGTGGAGTCCCTTCGGTACCGGCGAATGCCACGAGCAGCGTCGCCCTTTATCCTGGTGGCGCAGCCAGCGCCTGGGTCTATCGGGATGGGCTCGGACCGATTTGCGGCGTGCCGCTCATTCTTACGCTCGTGGTCACATTGGTCGGCGGCCTTGGGGGAAGCCTGTTGCTGCTTTGGACGTCGAACAGGCTGTTCGACCGCGTGCTGCCGTGGCTGCTGCTGATGGCCACGATCACCCTGATGCTCGGGCCGCGCGCGGCGGCCGTGCTGCGTGCCCGCTTGACCGTCGGCAGACCAACGATCCTCGCCGTCCAGTTCCTACTGGGTGTGTATGGCGGCTATTTCGGCGGCGCCGTCGGCCTGATGACGACGGCGGCGTGGAGCCTTCTCCAAGGCGCCGACATCAAGGCGCTCAATGCGCCGCGCACGCTGATGGTGACTGCCGCAAATACGGCGGCGATCCTGTGTTTCGCCGTTGCAGAGGCGGTGCGCTGGCAGGCGGCATTGCTCGTCGGCGCAGGCGCGGCGGCGGGCGGTTATGCTGGCGCGCACCTCGGCCGACGACTGAACCCCACTCTCGTGCGCAGCGCGACCTTGCTGATCTCGACCGCGATCACCTCCCGTTTCTTCATCCGTGCCTATTTTTGAGGATCCTCATGTCCACCTCCCACCACGATGCCACCGACCGGCAGTTCGGCCCGCAGGCGCAATCCTATGTCACCAGCGCTGTCCACGCCGCCGGCCCCGATCTCGATCGCATCGAAACTCTCGCCCGGGAGCATGGCGGCTCTCGCGCGCTCGATCTCGGCTGTGGCGGCGGCCACGTCGCCTATCGAATAGCGCCGCATGTCGAGCAGGTCGTGGCGTGCGATCTGTCGGCGGACATGCTGGCTGCTGTGACGGCGGAGACACAGCGACGCAGGATCGGCAATATCGCGACCCGCCAGGCGGCGGCGGAGCGATTGCCATTCGGGAAGGACTCTTTCGATCTGACCGTCTGCCGGATGAGCGCGCACCACTGGCGCGATCTGGAGGCCGGGCTGCGCGAGGCGCGGCGGGTGACCCGGCGCGGCGGGCAGGCGGTGCTCGTAGACCCGTTCGCTCTGGCGGACCCGCTGCTCGACACCCACCTCCAGGCGATCGAACTGCTACGCGATCCCAGCCACGTGCGAAATTATCGTATCAGCGAGTGGTGCGCTGCACTGGGACGATCCGGGTTCACGATCGACGGCGTGGGTACCCACCGGCTGCGGATGGACTTCGCGACATGGATCGCACGCATGCGGACCGCGCCGGCGCATGTCGCCGCGATCCGATCGCTGCAGGCCGGTGCGAGCGCCGAGGTGAAGTCGGCGCTCGCCATCGAGGAGGATGGCAGCTTCCTCCTCGACATTGCCACGTATGAGTTGCGCGCTGCGTAGGAAGGCGCTGCTACGGTCGATCCCAAGCGACGATCGAGACCGGAAAGACGAAGTGGATGCCGTCGGCGGTGTGGCGGGCAGCGACCCCGATGCGATCCTCACCGCTTGCGATGTCCGTATCGAAGAGGTCGGTTAGCGCCGTCATATTCTCCGCATCGGCCAGCGTATCGAGCAATACCTCCAACCGGTAGAAGTCGATTTTCTGTTCGATCAGTCCCGACATCGGACCGAGCGCGCGCAACTGGTCGAGCGTCAAGGCGCTGGCGTGCGATGGATCGCGCAGTGTTTCCATGCGGTCATAGGCCGCCTGTGTCTCAGCTGTCGGTGTGGCGTCGATGACGACCACGCGACCGCCCGGCCGGCAGACGCGCGTCATCTCGCGCAGCGCAGCACCCGGATCGGGGATGTGGTGGAAGCTGTAGCGAGTCAGCACCACGTCGAACCGGCCGTCCTCGAACGGCAAATGCGTGGCATCGCCGACCTGCCATGTGATGTTGTCGAGACCCGCGTTCCGCTGCCGCTCGTGTGCCTGATCAATCATCGCGGGGGTGAGATCGATGCCCGTGATGTGACGCGCCAACGGTGCGGCAGCGCAGGCAACGATGCCGGGGCCGCAAGCGACATCGAGCACCGCCATGTCGGGCGTGATCGCGGCAGCGGCGAGCGCGCGCGCCATGCCATCGGCGTCGGAGTGGACTGCCAGGTCGGCGAAGGGCTGCGCCCACCGGGTAAACTGATCGACGATCTTCGTGTCGTGTGCCGTGCCGGCCATGTCTCTTGCTCCTGAAAGGAGACCGGAATAGCCGTCGGCGGCGTGACCGGCTAACGATTGGCGGTCAATATTGAACGCGGACCGGCCATGCGACGCCTGAACGAAGCACAGACGACGGCAACGCTCGGCACCTACGGGCTCGACCGTCCCCGCGGGCCCGGTTTCGCCTTTCGCGATCGGGCGCAAAGCACCTTCTACGACTGGCATGCCCACGAGTATCACCAACTAATCTACGCGCTCGCCGGTACGACCCAGATCGAGAGCGAACGCGCGCGGTATCTGTTGCCGACCGGCCGGGCGGCGTGGATCCCGGCAGGCGTGCGGCACCGCACGCTCATGTCCGACATCGAGGGTGCCTCGATCTACTTTGCGCCCGACACGGTCGCATACGAGACAAGTCGGGTCCGCATCATCGTCGCTACGCCGGTGATGCGCGAGATGATCCTCCACGCGCTGCGATGGCCGCTGGGCGCGAGCGAGGCCGATCCGGTAGCGGCGAGCTTCTTCCGAACGCTCGCGCTGATGAGCAAGGAGTGGTTGGACAGCGAACTGCCACTCTCGCTGCCCGGTGCGATACACCCCGGGATTGTACGGGCGATGGACTATGCGATCGGCGACCCCGGCGCAGCGACGCAGGCCGGCGCACTGTCCGCGGCCGGCCTTTCCGAACGGACATTCCGCCGGGTGTTCCTTCGCGAAACTGGAATGGGCTGGCAGGTTTGGCTGGGTCAGGCGCGCATCATGGCGGCGATGGCTCTGCTCACGGAAGGCCGACGGGTCACCGACGTGGCGCTCGAAGTCGGCTACGCGTCGCTGAGCGCCTTCGCAAAGGCTTTCTCTCAGCTCATCGGCGAGGCTCCGGCCGCGTTCAGGCGCCGCGCGGCGCGACGCTGAACGACCTGTCTCACATAAACCAGCTTGATCAGACGCCGCACGGCCGGGAGGTTTTGCGTGTGTACGAGCATGAAGAGATCAGCCGCCTTGGCCGCGACATCCGGGTCATGCGCATGGCTGAGCTCGGGCGATGCGCGCGCGATCAGCCCAAGCGGCTCGGAAGGCAACTTTCCAAGTGCATCGCAGACCAGCGTCTCGATCTTGCGCGCGGGCAGGCGGGTTGGCTGTGCCAGTAGCCGATTCTGCGCTCGCGCTGGTGTAGTAACGATAGCGCACCGTGCCCTTCGCTGCATGGCTGGTCCGCAGCGGCCGGCCGTTTTGGTGTTCGTGCTGAACGACGGCGTTACCGACACGAACGAGACGCCGGCGTGCGGGTCAGCCGGTCTACCTTTTAGACGGCGATGATGTCGACGCGCCTGGCTACGACATCGGCTGGCAGCCGCTGGAGGACAGGGCGCTCGAGCGTGCCGCCCGAGAATAGTTGGGGGGGTTGCGCTTTCATCGATATCGGCGGGGTCTCTTAGGCCCAACGCTCTATCTCGCTTCTACCGGTTGCCCCGCATATCGCGCGAAAAGCGGCACAGATTTGATTAACGATACCGCATCAGATTTCACCGTTCCCTGCCGGCCTGCGCGACGGTCGACACGATCGGAGAGATCAACCAGGATATTATTCTTCGATTGCCGGTTCGAACATCAACAGTCACGCCAAGTCCGGAGGTCAGCGGCACGGTCTTTCCGTCGACCAAGATGGTCCCTCGGGCCAGCCGAATACGGGCGATGTAGTTGGCGCCGAGCTTGGGATCCGGCACCGCATCGCGGCTCAGCGAGACAACCGTGCCCCGCACCGTCCCGTAGCGGGTGAACGGGAAGGCATCCAGCTTCACCGCCGCCGGCTGCCCCTCGCGCACGAATCCTATGTCCTTGTTCAGGACATGGGCTTCGACCTCTATCTCGCCGCGGGATGGCACGATTACCATCAGCGTCCGCGCCGGCTCGACGACGCCGCCGACGGTATGGATCTGAAGCTGCTGTACCGTACCATCGGCCGGAGATAGCAAATGCTCGAGGCCGGCGCGGCGCTGGGCTTTTGTAACTTCCTCCTGCTTGAGGATGGCATCGGTCTGGGCCTTGGCGAGATCGACGAGCGCCTGTCGGCGCGCCTGATCGCGGCTCTCGGTCATGGCCTCGGCATATTTATGCGCTTCGGCACCGCCGCGTACACCCTGCGCCACCGCGACGTCGCGATCGCCAAGATCGGAGCGGCGCTGACGCTGAAGTTCGAGCAGGCGCATGCCCGGCGCGTAACCGTTGGCATCGAGCTTGTTCATAGCGTCGACCTCACGGTCCAGGATCGGCAGGGTGGCATCGAGCTTGGCGCGGGTGGCGGCGGCGGCCTGCGCGTCTGCCTGCGCCGACGCGCGCGCAGCCGCATAGCCGGCCATCGTGGAGTTTACCTCGGCGATCTGCGCCGCCGCGAGCTGCGTTTGCGCCGCTACCACATCCGCTGGTGTGCCTTCAGGCAGGTTGAGGTGCAGTCCCTTGCCATCGAGCACGGCGACGACCGCGCGATTGCGCTCCACTTCGAGCTGATCATCGAGCAACGCCTTGCGTGCCTGTTCCAATTCAGCCGACGCCAGCGTGGTGTCGAGATCGACCAGCACCTGACCCTTCGTGACATGATCGCCGTCGCGGACATGGATCGCGGCGACGACGCCCGCTCCTGCCGACTGGACCAGCTTGGTGGCGCCGGACGGAAGAATCTTGCCTGGGGCGGAAACCACCTCGTCCACCCGGCCCACGATCAGCCATACCAGGCTCACGAGCATCAGACCGAGCAGAACCTTGGCGGTCAGGCGGCCGGTCGGCGAAACTGGCCGCTCGACCACTTCGAGCGCGGCCGGGAGGAAATCGTTTTCATGGCTGGTGAGGTGGCTCGCACGGCGCTCGGCGTCGGCGCGGAGCGCCTCGCGGATGACATGCCAGTAATGCGATAGCGACGTCATGACACAACTTCCGCGGCGGCAAATCCGGTCTGGCGTCGGTGGAGGTCCGCATAGCGGCCGCCCGCGGCGAGCAGCGAGGCATGCGTGCCCTCCTCGACGATCCGGCCACTCTCCAGAGCAACGATCCGGTCGCACTGGCGCACGGCGGAAAGGCGGTGGGCGATAATCACCACGCTGCGCCCGGCCGACATCGCCGCGAGGTTCGTCTGAATGATCTCTTCGCTCTCCGCATCGAGTGCGGCGGTGGCTTCGTCGAGGATCAGGATCCGTGGGCGCATCACAAGTGCGCGGGCGATGGCGAGGCGCTGGCGCTGGCCGCCGGAAAGATTGGTGCCCCGCTCCTCGACTGGCGTATCGTATCCCGACGGCAGCCGGACGATGAATTCGTGCGCCCCGGCGAGCTTGGCTGCCGCGACGACTTGCTCGAGCGGCATGGCCGGGTTGGCAAGCGCGATGTTGTCGCGGATCGAGCGGTTGAAGAGCAGGTTCTCCTGCAGCACGACGCCGATCTGGCGTCGGAGCCACGCAGGATCGATCTGCGCTATGTCGACGCCGTCGATGGTTACCCGGCCGCCCTGGGGCACGTAAAGGCGCTGGAGCAGCTTGGTCAGTGTCGATTTACCGGAGCCGGATGAGCCGACGATCCCGAGCGAGCTACCGGCCGGGATGGCAAGGCTGATATCATCCAGCGTCCATGGGCCTTCCAGGCCGTAGCGAAAACGCACCCCTTCGAAGGCGATATCCCCATGGATCGCAGGCAAGGCGGTGCGGCTTCCCGCGCCGGGCTCAACCGGCTGGTTGAGCACGTCGCCGAGCCGGTGGATCGCGATGTGGACCTGCTGATAGTCCTGCCACAGCTGCGCCATGCGGATGACGGGCCCCGAGACACGCTGCGCGAACATGTTGAACGCAACAAGTCCGCCCACCGTCATCTGGTGGTCGATCACCGCCGCGGCGCCGAAATAGAGGATTGCGGCCAGGTTCAGCTTGGAGATCAGCTGGATCAGCTGGCTACCCATATTGCTGAGGTTGAGCACTTTCTGCGTCGAATGGCTGTAGCCGGCGAGCTGACGCTCCCAGCGCTCCTGCCACTGTGGCTCGACCGCGCTGGACTTGACCGTGTTGATGCCGGAGATGCTTTCGACCAGCAGTGCGTTGTTGGCGGCGGATCGCTCGAAACGCTCCTCGATCCGGGCCTGCAAGGGACGGGTTACGAACAAGGCGACCGCGAAATAGGCCGGGATCGTCAATATCGAGATCAGAAACAGCTTGACCGAATAGACCCACATCACGGCGAGGAACACGACCGTGAACATGGGGTCGATCAGCACGGTCAGCGAGGCATTGGTCAGAAACTCGCGGACCGTCTCTAGCTGACGTACCCGCATGGCGATGTCGCCCACTCGCCGGTTCTCGAAATAACCCATCGGCAGGCCGAGCAGATGACGAAACAGCCGCGCGCCGAGCTCGACATCGATCTTCTGGCTCGTCTCGGAATAGAGCCGCGTGCGCAGCCAACCGAACGCCGTCTCCCACACCGACACCGCGACGTAGCCGATCGCAAGCACGGTCAGCGTATCCAGCGTGTCGTGCACAAGAACCTTGTCGACCACGTTCTGGAAGAACAGCGGTGCGGCAAGTCCCAGAATGTTGATGCCGAGCGTGATCAACAACACTTCGCCGATCAGGCGGCGATACTTGACGATCTGGGGAATGAACCAGGTGAAATCGAAGCGCTTGGTGTCCGAAAGCAGGCTCTCACGGGTTGTGATGAGCACAAGTCCTCCGTCCCACATCGTTTCGAGCTCGTTGCGCGTCACCTTGCGGATCGGCAGGGCCGTGGCTCCAGGTTCGGTGGAGGTAAGCTGAATCAGCGCTTCCTCGCCTTCGACCCGCCCGATCAGGAACCAGCCGCCGGGCCCGCTGGCCAGTGCGGGCAGGGGGGTGCGCCCAAGCCGATCGAAGCGAGTGGTGATCGCGCGCGCGCGCACGTCCTTCTGCTCCTTCGCGAGACGCACCAGGTCGTTCGCGGTGATGGGATCGTAGTGCCCGAGGCCGTGGCGCAGCTGCGCCGGATCGACCGGGATGCGGTGCATCGCCAGAAGAGAGGCGAAGGCGACAAGCCCGCTATCGCTGGTTGCCATCGTCGGCTCGGATTCCGGGGACGCGTGCTCGGATGAGGTCATGGGTGTCTGAGGCTCCGGTCGGGAATAGGTGTGCCGACGGTACCGGGTAGGGGGACGACGGGTGAAACGGTCGCCGGTTCAGCGGCTGGCGGCGGCGGGCCCGCCAGAGCCACAGCGGGCGTGCCCTCACCGAGCTGCGGCTGCTCGAGCCCGCGCTGTCGCGGCCGCGCGGCACCGATATGGTCGATGGTGCGCACCACAGCGTCAAGCGGAGTGCCCGCGCGGTGTGCTGCGTGCGCAAAAGTCGGTTGGGGATCGTAAAGCCCCGTGCCGGTCAGAAGACTTCGGGCCTCGAGCAGACCGACTTCGCGAAGCAGCGTGGCTTGGGCGACGTAAAAGTCGTGCTTTGCGGTCACCAGCGCCACCTCCGCGCTCAGCAGGGTGGATTGTGCAAAGAGCACATCGAACGTGGAACGGAGCCCCGCGCGGTATTCCTGGAACGTGCCGTCGTCGAACACCCGCGCGGCCGTGAGCCCCTGTTCGTCCACCGCGATGTTGCGCCCGGTCGCTGAAATTCCGTTCCAGGCGTTGACGATCCCATCCACCATTTGCCGGCGAGCGAGCTCGATGCCGATCCGGTCGGCGGCGTTCTTGTCCCGTGCCTGCGCGACGAGCGCGCCGACCCGTCCGCCATTGGTGAGTGGGATGGTCAGCACGGCTTGCCCCGCGAATTGCTGGTCTTCGTTGTGGAGATAAAAAGGATAGGCCTGTCCGTTCAGCGTCGCGCTACCGTTCAATGCCAGGGTCGCGCGGCCTTCGGCACGTGCCGAGGATATTCGCGCACGCGATTCACGCTCGGTCGCGATCGCCTGATCGAGACCAGGATTGAGATCGTCGGCCAGCGCAAAAGCCTCGTCCACCGATCGCGGAACATTGGGTAGCGGCGGCGGCGGTGCCAGTACGCCGGGGTCGTGGCCGACCAGCGCGGTGTAGGTCGCCCGATCTTGCTCAAGTTGCTGGGTATTGGCATTGAGTTCAGCGCGCGCCAGGCTGAGCTGGGTCTCGGCCTGCGCGATGTCGGTGCGGGTGAGTTCGCCCGCCTCGCGGCGTGCCTTGACCTCCGCAAAAGTGGATTCGAGCTGCGTAACGTGCGCGCCGATCAATCGAATTACAGCAGTATCGCGGCGAACATCCGCGTAAGCGGTGATCACCTGCAGCAGCAGATCACCTTCGGTGCCTCGTAATTGGGCGCGGCCCGCACCGGCTTCGGCCAGCGCCGCTTCGCGGTCGGCCGTGGCCCGTCCGCCGGTATAAAGCGGCTGGCTCACCGACACCGCGGCTGACAGCGAGTTATTCGTGATGATGGGTGAGCTTGCAAAACGGGTCGCCTGCGTGGTGCGGCCCGGCACGGTCTTCTCGTAGCCACCGACGACTTGAAGCTGGCTGGTTGGCCGGTACTCCGAAAGAGCCAGCGCGTAATCCTCATCGCTGGCGCGCAGCTGGTATCGCTGAGCCTGAAGCGCCGGCGCAGTTCGATATGCATCGTCGAGCGCCTGGGCCAGATTTTCGGTCGGTGCGGGCTCGGGCTCTGTCCTGATCGGGGGAAGCGGCCACGACACTGCGGGTTGTCCAGACGCCGCGGAGGTTGCCCGGCTTGCTTCGCGCGAATACGCGGCGCCGGCCGAGACTAGCACAGCCGTACCGGTCAGGGTTGCCGCCCACAGCCACTTCATTGCTCGACGAATCTGCTCTCTGTTGAGCATCCTTGCGAAACCGCACTCGCACGCAGCCCGGTAAGGCCGTCGAGCGGGAAGTACCGGATTCGGCTGCCTGGGCGCGGTTCGATCGCAATCGACTTCGCCTCGCCCAGCAGATCGAGCGGCACCCAGACGATGCCGGCGAGCGCGTTGGACGGGTCGCCGCGATCCATCGGCACGCCAAGCCGGACCAACGCTGGTAGATCGTCTCGCTGGACGCGAGGCGCGCCGCCGTCGAGCCGGTAGACCGCATTCCGAACCTCGCGATGTGCACCGAAGCGAAAGCCAACCGCTCCGGCACGATAAAGCGCCCGGCCATTTCTTGCGGTAAGCCGGCATGCGATCTCGCCCGAAAAACTGTCGTGCGTGATCAATAACTTCCAATCGCCCAAGAGCTTTCTTCGGCTTGTTACTCGCGTATGATGTGTAGAAAAGTGAGCATATGCAGGCGGTGCCGCGCAAGCTGAGAAAAACGCAGCGAGCATGCAGGCCTGCGTCGCATGACGGTGTCGAACAAGTGTCACGAAATCTGCGGCCCCAACAAAAATCTCTGTAAAATCATGACGCTTTGCCGAAAGCGACCCCTCCGAAAAAATTTATAGGCACCGATTGCCATCGGCATCGCTAATTGGCTAGAGGAAATCTCACGGTAGCACAAATTCGAATCATGGTTTTGGTGATGTTGCAAAATGCATCACCGCCATATTCATGATTTCAAATAAAAATATAAATATCTCTGTTATGGAGAATTATATTCTGAAATTCGCGATCGATGATTTCCGACTTATGTAATAAATATGAAAATATGGATGCAATATCTGTTTCATAGTCGCTAATGCGAAATTTGTTTAAGTAAAATTTTAGTCATGGCGCGGCTGCGTCCAAGTTTCAGTGTAATGGAGCGTCGAGCTCGGGGGGCTTAAAATGGCAAACGTTTCTTGGAAACTCACGACGGGTGGCGACTGGGATACCGGATCCAACTGGTCGACGGGTAACGTTCCCACCTCCTCCGGCGCGGCATCGATCAGCACCGCCGGCGCACTGACGGTCACGCATTCGGGTTCCTACGATCAGATCTCGAGCCTGACACTCGGCGCTGCGGACACGCTGGCGTTCAGCGGCGGCACGCTGGTGATCAGCAACGCGTCGGCCCTTGCAGGAACGGTCAACCAGTCGGGCGGATCGCTCGAGTTCGATAGCGCGAGTTCGATCGCCAAGTCGTTCGTCCAGTCGGGCGGCCAACTGCTTGGTAGCGGCACACTCACGTTGAGCGCGGGCGCGAAGATCTCGAATGGCACCGAGCAGAGTGGAACGGGCAAGACCGTGCTCAAGGGCAACAGCACGGCCGCGGGTTACCTCCAACTCGACGGCGGCCGCGTGCTTGAGAACGATGGCACGTTCACGTTGTCCGACACCACCGACGGGCTGGAAATCGCGCTCTATAGCGGCGCGAGCCTCACAAATATCGCGGGCGCAACGATGACGGTTGCGAGCGGTACGTCGCTGTCTCTGGACAACTACGGCGGCACGGTAACCAACGGCGGCATATTCGCGGTCGGCACGGGCAGTGAGTTCGATTTTTACGGTTCGATGACGAACACCTGCGGCAAGCTGACGTTCGCGTCGGGGGCCAATGTGTTTCTTTCGGGCTCCGGGACGATCACCGGTGGCACGATCGTCGACAACGGCGCGACCCTGAACGACGGCGAGGAGACATTCTCTGGCGTCACATACGACGGCACGTTGAATCAGACATCCCGACTATACATCGCCAACGGGCTGACGCTGAAGAACGCGGCCGGAACCGCCAACGGCGCCGCCAATGTCGGCACGGCGAACTATTACGGCTCACTGATTTTCGAGAACACCCAAACGATCGACAACGCGACGATCAACCTCGGATCGGCCAGCGGCTACAGCGGTACGATCACGGATTACGACACTGCTGGTGCTGGCGGTCAGGTGCTGACCCTGGGCACGGGGCTGACGATCAACTCGGCGAACTCGAACTACCTAGGCTACGACGGCATCTTCGGCGGCTACACGGCTGACAGCATCGTCAACAAGGGCACGATCAACGTCACCTCGGGCACGCTCTATCTCGAAGCCGCCAGCTTCGCCAATTCGGGGACGATCGCACTTTCGGGTTCGGGCTCGCTGTATATCTCGAGCTCGATCATCAACACCGGCGGCAAGCTGACGTTCGCGTCGGGGTCCTCAGTGTCACTTGCGGGCTCGGGCACGATCACCGGCGGAACGATCGTCGACAACGGTGCGACGCTCGAAGCCAACGGCGAGACGTTTTCTGGCGTTACTTACGACGGCACGCTGAACGATCAGGACCGCCTCTATATCGCCAATGGGCTGACGCTGAAGAATGCCGCCGGCACGGGCAACGGGACGGTCAATGTCGGCACCGCGAACTATTACGGTTCGCTGATCTTCGAAAATACCCAGACGATCGACAACGCGACGATCAACCTTGGGAATGCGAGCAGCGGCTATGGCGGCTCGATCACCGACTACGATACCGCCGGGGTCGGCGGCCAGACCCTGACACTGGGCGCCGGGCTGACGATCAACGCGGCGAACGCCAGCGACTATATCGGCTACGACGGCAACATTGGCGGCTACACGGCTGACAGCATCGTCAACAAGGGCACGATCAACGTCACCTCGGGGACGCTGACGATCGATCCCTCCAGCTTCACCAATTCGGGGACGATCGCGCTTTCGGGTTCAGGCACGCTGTATGTTCCGGGCTCGATCATCAACACCGGCGGC